>JAFDDT010000229.1 GCA_019310725.1 Deltaproteobacteria bacterium
TGGACTGTCCAGCCGAGGTGGGGCTGGAAAGAATAGCAAAACGGGATCAGCAAGAAAAAAAGAGGGACAGATTTGAAAGAAAGTCACTCGATTTCCATATCAAGATACGATATGGATATCTTGCCCTGGCCAACAAGCACAAGGATAGGTTTAGGATTGTTGATGGTACCTTGGCCGAACAACGGGTGGCGAAGAAGATCAGGGAGAAAATTTCTCCCTATCTTCCGAAGGAGTGACAGGCAATACCAATGGGCATGCTATCTTTTAAGGAAATAATTGGGCAAGAAAAGGCAACCGTGTTTCTGCGGCAGGTGATAGCCAACAATAAGATTGCCTCTGCCTATCTCTTTGCTGGTATCAAAGGAGTTGGCAAGACAACCACAGCTATGGCCTTTGCCTTGTTGCTCAATTGTGTGGACCCCGTTGATGGAGATGGATGCGGGGAATGCCCGTCATGTAAGAAAATAATCGATGGAAATCATCCTGATCTTATTGTGATAGAACCGGATCAGGAGAAAAAGGTAATCGGCATTGGCCAGATCAGGGAGATCAACAGGCATCTTGCCTTTTCCCCGGTTCTGGGGCAATACCGGATAACCATCATAGATCCAGCTGAAAGAATGACCCCTGAGGCGGCCAATGCATTTCTGAAGACACTCGAGGAGCCTGCTCTGGGCAACGTTTTTATCCTGAACGTGAAGGATCCAGGGGAACTGCTTCCAACCATTGTTTCTCGATGTCAAAAGGTCCCTTTCAAACCACTGCCCACTGAGAAGATCGTACAGTGGCTGACAAGAGAACGCACTATGGATAGAGATGAGGCAAAGATCTTGGCCAGGCTTTCAGAGGGGAGTCTCGGGAAGGCACTCAGAATGGCCGAGGGTAATCTTTTAGCCGATAGGGCAGGGTGGATAAACATGCTCGATCGTGCCATTAATGGCGCTCCTGATGTCATACTGGATACAGCTCAAAGATTCTCCGATCTTGGAAAAAAGGCGGGTCTCAGCAAGGAACTCAAGGATGACACGATGGCCTTGATGCTGGGGATATGGAAGAGCTGGTTTAGAGACATGGTGCTCATCAAGTTAGGCGGTGCAATAGATCTTATGGTGAATACCGATCTGGTCAGCCATCTCAGAAAGACATCTCTTGTTTATACTGTCGATGGGTTGATGAGGTCGCTGGCGGTTATTGCCAGGGCCGAACATGATCTCATGGACAATAAGAATTCACTTATCTTGGTTGAAAGGGCCCTGTTTGGCTTGAAAGGGGCTGCTCACCTATGAACAGAGACGACAGAAAAGGTCCAAAGAAGATTGTGAGTGTCAGGTTCCGGAGAGATGGAAAATACTATGAATTCTATACTGGTAGTTTTGTGCTCAAGGAGGGAGATCAGGTCATTGTTGAGACCAAAAATGGTCAGGAACTGGGCACGGTATGCACTAAACCCAGACTCAGGGATGCCTCCATGCCGAGCAGGCCAATAAAGGAGATATTTCGTTTAGCCACAACAGAGGATATTGAACAGAAAAAGAAGAATGAACAGACAGAGGCAGAGGCGATGGGGTTCTGTAAGGAACTGATAGAGAAGAAAAAGCTGCCCATGAATCTGATCTCAGCAGAGCTTTCATTTAACAGAAGCAAACTGACCTTCTTTTATATCTCCAAAACCAGGGTTGATTTCAGAGAATTGGTAAAGGACCTGGTGCAAAAGTTTCATACCCATGTGGACATGAGACAGATCGGCACCAGAGACCTGGCACGCATGCTGAGTGGGGTTGGCCATTGTGGTCGGGAGTTATGCTGCTCGGTGTTTTTATCAAACTTCGATCCCATCTCCATAAGAATGGCCAAAGAGCAAGAACTTTCGTTAAACCCTACCAAGATTTCTGGCATTTGTGGGAGACTCATGTGCTGTCTTAGTTTTGAATACGATGACTATGTAAAAACGAAAAAGGCACAGGAAGGAAATGACAAAAGGTAGCCAGAATGCGTTCTACATAACCACACCGATTTACTATGTAAACGCAGAACCACATCTGGGACATGCATACACCACCATTGTGGCTGATGTGATTGCACGGTTTTATGGATTAGCTGGGTTTGAAACCTTTTTTCTAACCGGCACCGATGAACATGGTGACAAGGTAGTTGAGGCAGCTACCAAGGCAGGTGAGACAGTCAAGGCATACGTAGACAGGATTAGCGCAACCTTTAGAGAGGCCTGGCCTAAACTGGATATTGTCAACGACTATTTCATACGGACTACCGATAAGAAACATCAAGACACGGTCAAAAAGATCCTCTCCCTGGTTCATCAAAAGGGCGATATCTATTTTGGTGAGTACGAAGGAAAGTATTGCGTCGGATGTGAAAGATTTTATACAGACACAGAATTGGTGGACGGTAAATGTCCTATCCACATGAGTGAACCAAGCCTTATCCGGGAGCAGAACTACTTCTTCAGGATGAGTAACTATCAAGAATGGCTCATAGACTATATTAATCTATACCCAGGCTTTATCAGGCCAGAGAGGTATCGGAACGAAGTTATGGCCTTTTTGCGCGAGCCCCTGGAAGACCTCTGCATATCCAGGCCAAAAAAGAGGCTGTCCTGGGGTATTCCCCTCCCTTTTGATAATGACTATGTAACCTATGTCTGGTTTGATGCCCTGATTAACTATGTATCAGCCCTTGGCTACCCTGGCGATGAACGCTTCAAAGTGTTTTGGCCCGTTGCGCAACACATCATTGCCAAGGATATTCTCAAGCCCCATGCCATATTCTGGCCGTGCATGCTCAAGGCAGCGGGAATTGAGCCTTATCAGCATCTTAATGTCCACGGCTACTGGAATGTGGATGCAGGGAAGATGTCAAAAAGCCTGGGAAATGTCGTGCGGCCTATGGATTTAGCCACCCGGTATGGCATCGATGCCTTCAGGTATTTCTTGCTCAGAGATATGGTCTTTGGTCTTGACTCAGATTTCAGTGAGGAATCACTTGTGAGGAGGCTGAATTCTGATCTGGCAAATGATTTAGGGAACCTGGTGAGTAGAAGCACAACCATGGTAGTCAAATATCTTAAGGGAATTGTCCCTGCCCCTGACGCAGTGGAAGAGGAAGACCGTTCATTGAGGGAAGCTGCCCTGCGCCTGATCGAAGAGTATACGGCTATGATGAAGGAATTTAGCTTTCACAAGGCCTTGATGGCGGTCTGGGAACTCATTGGCAAGGCGAACAAATACATCGATACCATGAAGCCGTGGGCCTTGGTTGAATCAGACAAGGAGCGCCTGGGCACTGTACTCGATACTATTCTCGAGGTAATCAAGATTATCTCGGTGCTCATGTGGCCGTTTATGCCTCAGAGTGCAGAGAAGATCCAGCACCAGTTGGGGTTAGAAAGAGTTGGAAAGGAGTTAAGTTTGGCGAGCTTACAAAAGTGGGGAGCAACGAAACGGGTTAGTCCTGTCACCAAAGCTCCCGCGCTTTTCCCCAGGGTAGCGGTTAAAAAAAAGGAAGATGTTGCACCAGTGCCAGACCTTGTAGATCTTGAAGAATTTCAGAGATTAGACCTCAGGGTTGGGATCATAAAACAGGCAGAACCCATCTCTGGATCAGACAAATTGCTCAAACTGACTGTTAACGTGGGAGAAGAGAGAACGATCGTGGCCGGGCTTGCCCCTCACTACCAGGCAGATGAACTCAGAAATAAACAGGTCATTGTGGTTGTCAACCTTAAGCCGGTCAAGCTCCGTGGGGTCGAATCCCAGGGGATGATTCTGGCTGCAGAGGATGAGAGCGGTGTTCATCTCGCAACCACCGATACCGAAGGCACACCAGGCGCCATCATCAAATAGGGCCCGTTATTGCTTGCTAATGTCTTTCAGGGCCTTACACGCCTGCGCGTTGCCCAGATTGCAGCCCTTCTTCAAACTAGACAGCAACTCCTCCTGTTGCCCGGTGCTTTGATACACCAGCGCCATACCAAGGTAGGCATCGGCAAAGTCCCGGTCTATAGTTAAGGCCTCTCGGTAGGCTGAAATAGCCTTTTCATAATCTTTTTTCATGAAATAGGCAAGCCCCGTGCTGTAGTGCGCCCATACAAAGTCAGGTTTTCGTTGTAAGATGCTTTCGTAATCGGAGATTGCAGCGTCATACTGGCCTTTATTGCAGTAACACAGCCCCCTGTTATAGTAAGCATCAGAAAAATCGAGATCAACATCGTCCGATTTCTCGAAAAAATGTATGGCTACCGTGTAATCTGTTATGGCCTCATCATACCGTTTCTGGTTATAGAGCAGATTTGCCCGGTTGTAAAAGGCATCGGTATACCCTAAATCGTTAGTCTCAGTTATACGTATGGCCTTTGCGTAGGCATCAAGGGCCTTTTGGTCCATGCCTTTTGCGGCATAGATTACACCCAGGTTATTGTAAATATCGGCGTGATAGGGTTTCTCCTCAGTACTTAAGGACAGGGCAATGTCGTAATGATTCTCAGCATTGGAATAGTCCCCTTGCTGGTAGTAAACAAGGGCAATGTTGTTGTGGGCCTTTTCATCGTTGGGGTTAATGGTAATAGCCTGCTTGAAGTCCTTGAGGGCTTGAGCATATTGTTTCTTTTCGTATAGAGCCAGACCCCTGTTGTTGTAAGCCTCAGCAAAGTCGGGATCTACATCAATGGCCTCTGATAAGGCGGCTATAGCGTCATCGAATTTACCTTCCTTCAGGTATCGGCTCCCGGTATCAAAGAGGGTGCTGGCATCTTGCGCACGTCCTATCCCTGACCCCAGCAGGGCAAGGCATACCAGGAGTACCATGGTGATGGTCCATCTTTCAACATAGATTTTTTTCATAGCTCAATCCCCTCAACTTTCCGTAACACCAAGAAAAGATCGGTTTTTTGAGAGCTTTGTGCAAAGGATAATTGGGATCGTAGAACGGTTGCGGTTGCGCAGCTCGAAACGGTTAACGGTTGACGTCATACGAAACCAGCAGCGCAACCGTATAACTTTAGACGAAACCAACATCGCTTCGCCTCAAATAATGGAATATGATTTTTCCCACTCATTGGTTTGCACGTCCCGGTCCGGTACGAGCCGGGGAGGCGGAGCTTCACTAGCTACTCAATCAACCACAGTGAAATGATTTCA
>JAFDDT010000035.1 GCA_019310725.1 Deltaproteobacteria bacterium
AATTCACCCACGAGTTTGGTCTTCGCACAACCAAGCGTAGGTCTATTGAGAAGAACCCCCAAGTGTGATGCAAGGCCAAGACCCCTCGGGTGTGCAATACCCTGCCCATCACAGAATATCAAATCTGGTTCTACCTCTAGCTTCCTGAGCACATTAAGTAATGCGGGAATCTCCCTGAAACTCAGGAGCCCTGGGATGTAAGGAAAAGAAACCCTTTTTTGGGACCATCTCTCGTCTGTCTTGGCCAAGCCGGGAAAATCAAGAACAACAGCTCCAGCCCAGACCGTATCAGCCCCTTTCACATAGGAAACATCTAACCCGGCAATATGTTTGATCCTTTTACCCAGCCCCTTTAAAATGACCCTATCTTTTAGTCGTTCCTGGATCTCAACTGCCTCCTTATACGTTACATCCCAATGGTGTAAATCGAGGATATCCATCCTGATTACAAAGACATTACGGAGAATATTTTTGAGCTGGAATAGATGCTGTCAAATCTTCTCCAGACTCGTATAGCCAAGGTGGAGGAGCTTGAGTCCCCTATCTTTAAAGACCACCTCTACCCTGTCCTCACTCAAAAACCTGGCTATTATCCCTTCACCAAAGGCAGGATGATTGATCCTATCCCCTCGTCTTAAGCCTGAGGAGTCTTTGGCAGACTGCTTTTCTGAGTTAACAGACATGTCTGATGGTGACATTATGCTATCTGGAGCAGAATATGAGGACCAAGTAGAACGATGTTCAATAACCTCCTGGGGGAGAGATCTGACAAATGATGAAAGACCCCCCTGGTAATTGCCGCTCCACCCTTGAGGACTTTGCACCAAACCACGCCCTGGATAGACCAGAATCAGCTTGTCTTTAGCCCGCGTGGATGCAACATATAAGAGCCTGAGCTCTTCCTCAAGGCTAGCCATATTCTTAAAAGATTTCGCAGGTGGAAAGCGTCCGTCTACTAGCCAGATTACGAAAACCACTCCCCATTCGAGGCCTTTCGCTGAATGTATGGTCGAGAGGGTCAGATAATCCGCCTTATCCAAAGGCCGAACATCCACTGGACTCACCGGAGGTTCAAGAGAGAGGTCATCTAAAAATGCCCTGATGCCTCTATATCGGGATGCCATAAAAACTAACTGCTCTAACTCCTGCTGCCTTCGTGGGAAATCGTCAAATTTCTCCTCCAAAAAGGGTTTGTAATACTCAACTGCCAATTCTACCGCTTTCTCAGGCCTGACCCGCGGCGCTGAAAGGCTTCGCATGAGTTTGGCCAGATTAGCGAGCCCTTCCTTTTCTTTGCTGCCTCCAGGCCATTCCTCCACCATGAATGGCAGCACATCCTCTTTTTTCATCCAGTCTATGATTGCCTGACTTTTTCCCGGACCAATATTTTTGAGTAACCGCAGGAGCCGGCCCCAACTCAAAACATCATCTCTGTTTATAATCACCCTAAGGTGAGCCAAAAGATCTTTGATATGGGCAGACTCCATAAACTTGAATCCACCGTATTTGGCAAAGGGGATGGCGCGTCGAGCCAGTTCAAGCTCTAGCTCAAAGGAATGATAGCCTGCCCTAAATAAAACGGCTATGTCCTTAAGTGGTCGCCCCACTTCCACCAGGGACTCAACACTCCTGCACACATACACTGCCTGATCACGTTCCGTTCCCGTGTCAATCGCCAGAGGCACCTCATCACCCTTCCTCCTGGTAAAGAGGCACTTCGTGTACTTCTGGCTGGCCTGATCCATGAGGGCATTGGTCATAGTGAGAATGGGCTGGGTGGATCTGTAGTTCTCTTCCAGTTTTATGATCCGTGCCTCTGGAAAGTTATGAGGGAACTCAAACATATTTCTGAAATTGGCTCCTCTGAAAGAGTATATTGATTGAGAGTCATCACCGACAACCATAACATTCTTATGGGTAGAACTGAGATAGCGGATTATATCTGCCTGAATGGCGTTGGTATCCTGGTATTCGTCAACCATGACATATTTGTATCTCCTCGCCAGGGTTAGCCTGACATCGTCATTTTCTTTCAAAAGGAGCCTCAGGAAAAGGATAAGATCATCATAATCCATAAGGTTGTTCTTACGTTTGTATTCATTGTAGAGCTGAAGCAAGTGCTCTATCTCTGGAACAATGGGGAAAAATTGAGCATATTCTGACTCCATAATATCTGCTACAGAACTCTCTGTGTTTGCCGCTTTACTCAAAATATTAACAATAGTGGAGCTCCTTGGCAATCTCATAGACCTCTTTTGTTCATCGAGTTCAGCAACGAGCGCACGACTTGCCTCCTCCATGTCCGACCTATCCATGATGGTGAAGGACGGACTGAACCCTACCCTTTTACCCTCCTCTCTTAACACACGCTGGGCAAGGGAATGGAATGTACCACCAGAAACCTTTTTGCATCTCCTGTCTCCGAGCCCTGCTGCTCTCTCAAGCATTTCCTTGGCAGCCTTTCTGGTAAAGGTCAAAAGAAGTATCTCCTGGGGTTGCACACCTCTCTCTACCAACCAGGCAACTCTATAGACCAGGGTTCTGGTTTTTCCGCTTCCAGCCCCAGCGATAACCAAGAGCGGGCCGTCAGGGGACGTAACCGCAGACAACTGGGTCTCATTTAGAACCTTCTCGTATTGTATGATACTTGACATAGTCGCCCTCTAGATCAGGTTTTAGCAGGCTGTTGCTCAGACACAAACCCCTTTCGGCAACAGCCTGCCAAGACCTGATCGCACTCTTACCACAAAAATGCTGAATATTCCAAACTTTAAAGCCGAAACTGCACCGCCACCTCATAGTGAAACCTAAGGCTATTGATTCTTGAGCTTCTTGCCGGAAACTGCGCCTTGAAAAATGAACCCTGTTATTGCCCGTTTCTCAAAGAACAGGTGAGCCCCTCTATTCTGTGGCCTGCTTAAGAGACGATAAAGTGATGAAAAGATTGAGAGTTCGTAACTGGATTAGGCTTGCTTATCCACGTGGATAAGGCTATGGTAGCCACTGCTTTGAGACATAATAAACGCTGCCGGCCGGCAGATTTACACACTTACTTCAACAAAATGCTCTGCTTAGTAAATCTTATGAAATTTGAAGATCCCTACGATTGATACAGACCCTCGGCTCAGAGAGGATGAATTGTGGTACAGACGATTTTCCGTTGGATAGGGGATGAGACTCTCCTAAACAATCTTGTTGCAGGGCTGCCTACCATTGTCTTGTTGGTTCTCATAGCTGTTTGCATCACCATGCTCGCAAAAGGGGCCGACTGGATGATTGATGGTGTCGTTCACCTAGCCCGAAGGACGAACTTGCCGAGAATCGTTATCGGTGCAACAATAATTTCCCTTGGAACCACTACGCCTGAAGCGTTTGTCTCGGTCATGGCAGCCTGGATGGGTAACCCGGGACTTGCCCTCGGAAACGGGGTTGGATCTATCATAGCCGACACAGGCCTCATATTCGGCGTGACCTGCCTGCTTGCCACCGTGCCCGTAAGCCGCTTCATCCTCAATCGAACCGGCTGGGTACAGATGGGATCAGCTACCCTGCTGGTAGCAATTTCACTGATTCTCCTGGTAACCATGGAAGGTGTACCAGTCCTCGGCCGGTGGGTTGGTTTCTTGTTTCTGTTTCTGCTGGCTGGCTACCTGTATATGACCTATTTATGGGCCAAACAGGGAGCAGCTCTTGAGGCACAAGATAAAGACGATTCCCCCCTGATAGGTCTGGGTATATCCTGCATTATGATCGCCGGTGGGTTGTTTTTGGTGATTGTGGGCGCACGGGTGTTGATCCCCTGCGCATCGTGCCTCGCCCACAGGATGGGTGTGCCTGATGATGTCATAGCCGCAACCATGGTAGCCCTGGGCACCTCCCTTCCTGAACTGATGACAGCTATTGCCGCTGTCAAAAAGGGGCATCCCGAAATTACGGTGGGAAACATCGTGGGCGCCGATGTCTTAAACTGCCTTTTCGTTATCGGCGCTGCTGCTGCAGCTAGGCCATTAGCGGTTCCACCTAACTTTTATTCTTTCCATTTTCCGGCCATGCTCATTATCCTTTACTCCCTTCGCTTGTTCATATCTCTCAACAGGGACGGTCGTTTCAAGAAAGCACAGGGAGGGTGGCTTTTGGGTGTCTACCTGATTTACGTGATCCTCCAGTATGCCCTTAACATCGGCACAGCCTAAATAGAGCGATTGAGGCGCCGGTGCGGACCACTGTCAAAGGAAAATGCACAGTATCCATTCACCGCATCAGAGGCGTGAAAAAAAGAAAACCGCCCCAACCGCAATCACCACTATGAGCATGACTAACGGGATAAGGAAGGCAACAACTATCCGCCCATAACTTGTGCCGTGGGCCTCTTTAAGCCCGACAATCTGAACAATAGACCTCCAAACCCATCCTATCGGGCTCCCTATGAATGGTATTAGACTCCAAACCCTTGTGGCCTGAGAGTAGGCCACCACCCTGAAGGTGGCCTCAAATCTGTTTGTACCAGCCCCTACCAACAGAAGCAAAAGATGGATAATGAGACTCAAGACAAACAGATTAATCGTCATCAACAAGGGTGCAAAAAAAATTAACGATAAAAACAGTAGTGGTGAGCTTAGCGATATAGGAAGACCTCCCCACGGTTTTACAAATCCGCTACTCGCCATCAAAAAGTCCCAGAAAAAGCCAAACATGACACTAATAGAACCTACCAGCAGTCCGAATGCCAGAGGCTCTCTCAGCCCACCTCTGACAGGCATAGTGGAAAATGCAGCTTTCGGTGAAAACATAACTGAACCAACTGTTCCTTTTATGCTGTTCCATAAACCCAGCTCAGACCGTCTTTCCCATGGTGTCGCATGCCTCTTTTCAGTATCAACATCCTCTTCCCTTTTTTGATACTCAAATCTGTTTCCGCAATGGGGACACCGAACCCATCTTATCCCCTCGGGTATATCTTCAAGGGGAATGCTTTTAGAATAATTGCAGTGCGGGCATGTAATCTCTACCATTGCCAAGCCCCAAACTCTAAATTCTCAAACCCAATATTGACAAACTCGCAAAAAGTGAAAAATCGAGTCACTCCCGCGAAAGCGGGAGTCCATAATAAGTTGAAATAACTGGATTCCTGCTTTCGCAGGAATGACAATTAACAGGCATATTGGACTTTTCACGAACGTATGAATATTGACATAATCATCTTTAATCATTACTATGCCGGCCAATGAAAAGAGATAGCAGACTTTATCCAGCCAGACATGGCCAGATTTACGGATTTGAAAAAAGAATCTTCTGTGGCTTTGTAGATACTTCCCTTACTCCTACCGGGATATTGCAGATGGAGCGTCTTGCCGAAAGGCTCCGCCCCGCAGAAATAGGGGTTATCTATGCAAGTGATCTTCAACGTTCCTTCCGTGGGGCTCAAATAATAGCAAAAGACCATGACGTCCAGGTGTTCCAATTCGCCGAACTCAGGGAACTTAACTTCGGACGCTGGGAAGGTCTCGGCTTCACCGACCTTGAGGAGCAGTTCCCAGGAGAATTGGAGAAGAGAATGACTAACCCCTTGAGCTTCCAAATACCCGAAGGTGAGACCATTCTCAATCTTTCCAAGAGAATAGTCAAGTGTCTTAACTCAATCATAAACGGCAATCGCGGAAAAGATATTCTCATTCTGGGCCACAAGGGAGTAAACCGGGTTATTCTCTGCCATATCCTGGATATGGACTTGTCAAATGTCTTTAGTTTTGAGCAAGATTACGGGTGTCTCAATATTATCGACTTCTTCCCTGATAATACCAAAGTAGTTAAACTAATCAACGGCTGATTACACCTCTCTGCCTCATTGAATCTACTCGCGCATTTTGGAATCATAAATCCTCACAGGCAGATTTTGAAACTCTCTGCCCTGCTATATTCTCCCATCACCGAATAACCTCAAAGAACCGGTTTTTATCTGGTACCCAAGGCCTTCCAAGGTATTCTTCCTTGACAACGAACAGCAGGTTATGCAAAGGTTTCATGGTGTTGTGTTATGCTCTCAATTTCTGTGCTCCCTATATGTGCCGGTCCATCATTGGAGACCCAACGGCTGAAACACCAAAGTAATATTCGGACAGTGCTGCTGAAGCATATCCTATCCTAAATACTGATCAAGGAGGAGAAGTATGAGATTTCCCGATATTAAAACACCCCCGCCGGGTCCTCGCGCTAGCGCGTTGGTTGATGTAGACCATGCTCGTGTCTCTCCCTCGTATACCCGAGTCTATCCCCTGGTTGCCGACAAGGGGGAGGGGCTATGGATCCGTGACCCGGACGGCAACACCTTCCTTGACTTCACTGCAGGGATTGCTGTATGCACAACCGGACACTGCCATCCCCGAGTGGTCAAAGCTATAAAGGAGCAGGCCGAACGGCTCTTACACATGTCTGGAACCGATTTCTATTACCCGTCACAGATAGCTCTGGCGGCCAAGCTGTCCCAGCTGGCACCAGGGAACGGGAGCAACAAGGTCTATTTCGGAAACTCCGGCGCTGAGGCAGTGGAAGCGGCCTTCAAGCTCGCCCGTTGGTATACCAGGCGGGAGCTGAACATTGCTTTCTTTGGCGCCTTCCACGGGCGCACCATGGGCGCACTTTCCCTTACGGCCAGTAAGGCAATCCAGAAGAAGCACTATAATCCACTCGTCCCTGGAATTACCCATATCCCCTATGCCTATTGCTACCGATGTCCCTACAACATGTGTTATCCAGAGTGCGGGATTGAGTGCGTGCGCTGGATCGAGGACTTCCTCTTCCGCAGCACTATGCCTCCAGAAGAGGTGGCAGCCATCTTTGTTGAACCTATCCAGGGCGAAGGCGGATATATCGTGCCCCCACCCGAATTCCACGTTGAGTTGCACAAGTTGGCTCAGAAGTACGGTATTCTCTATGTGGCCGACGAGGTTCAGTCAGGAATGGGCCGGACCGGTACGATGCTTGCCATGCAGCATTTTGGCGTTGTTCCGGACATCATAGCCTTGGCAAAGGGAATTGCATCGGGTATGCCGCTCGGCGCCATGGTGGCCCGATCTGACATAATGGTCTGGGAAGCTGGATCCCACGCCTCCACCTTTGGAGGCAATCCGGTGTCCTGTAGTGCTGCTCTGGCCACTATCGAACTGCTCGAGGAGGAGCTGATGGAAAACGCCACAGTCCGTGGCGAAGCTCTAATGGCGGGGCTGCGGGAGATACAGAAGTCCATGGAGTGCATAGGTGACGTGCGTGGTAAGGGGTTGATGGTGGGCATTGAGTTGGTGAAGAACCGTGAAACCAAAGAACGGGCCAGCGATTGGCGCAACGAGACGATCCAAAAGGCCTTTCAGAGGGGGCTCTTACTCCTCGGCTGCGGCGAGAATGTGATCCGGTTTTGTCCAGCCCTTACTGTAACGGCAGACGAGATAGAGGTGTGTTTGTCTATCCTCGAGGAAATCTTACGAGAGGTAACTGGATAAACTACTGGAAACATCCACACTAAGTACACGCATTCTTAAATACGATTACCTATTAAAAGTTCGAGGTGCCTAAAGTTGAGGTATCCTGTAAATATTATGCTCTTTTTACCAAGAGAGGTAAATGCTGTAGGCAATACACACTCCATCGTAATATTAAGGATAAAATCCCAGACGGGTGCATTTTGCGACTTTCGGGGGCTTTATGAAAATTGACTGTGACCTTAGCCCGAAACCCCTGGGAATATGCTTGATTTTTCTTTGAGATATTTTATAATATGTAAAATTTCAAAAAAGGAGGTGATGACCAGGATTGATAAATATATCTAAAGTAACATAATCAGGCAAACCCTAAAAAGAGGAGGATTTACCATGGCCGAAAAAAGCGATAGATCTGGTCTCGAGTTTCTAAAGGACTGGGGTGGAGGGCTAACCAATTGGACCGAAAAATGGATTCCCGATGCCCTTGTCATTGTGTGGATTCTGACGGTTATAACCTTTATCTTTGCTTTCATATGGGGAGATGTGGGTCCATCAAAGGCTGTTTACGCCTGGGGCAAGGGATTTTGGATCTTACTCAAATTTGGCATGCAGATGTGCTTGATTATGATGACCGGCTACATCCTGGCATGTTCTCCGCCTCTGAAAAGATTGCTGAATGGTCTTTCCAGTCTTCCTAGCACCGAAAAACCGTGGCAGGCCATTATGGTTATGGCCCTGTTTTCCATGATTGTTGCCTGGTTTAACTGGGGCCTGAGCTTGATTGGCAGTGCCATGTTGGCCCTGTTTATGGTCAAAAATAACCCTAAGGTGGACTACCGGCTGCTCGTAGCAGGGGCCTACCTTGGACTGGGATGCACCTGGCATTCCGGTCTATCCGCTTCAGCACCCCTGCTGGTAAACACACCAAACAATTTCTTGATAAAAAGCGGGTACCTGCCAGATACTATTTCAACATCCCAGACCATCTTCACCCCATTCAATATCATTCTCCTGGTAATCGTAATCGTTGTTGTTACCATCCTCATGTCTGTGATGCATCCCTCAGAAGAAAAGACCTATAAGGTCAAGCCTGAATTGATGAATCAGCTAAAGCTATATGAGTCTCCACAACGTCCGACTGGCAAGCTCAGCCCATCGGCGTGGCTAAACTGGTGGCCAGGATGGAATATTCTCATGGCTGTAGCTGGGTTCTGGTGGCTTGGCAAAACAATAGGTGAAATTGGATTTGCCAGGGCTGTTAACCTGAACAATATTAATCTTTTCTTTCTGATGCTTGGTGTCCTCTTTCACTGGAGACCGTGGAGCTTTCTCAAGGCAACGGAAGAGGCAGGAAAAGCAGTCTGGGGAATCGTCATCCAGTTCCCTTTTTATGCCGGTATCTTCGGTCTGTTTAAATATACGGCCCTGGCAACCGCTTTTACGAATGCCTTTGTGGCTGTGTGCAGCGGTAGTACTTTTCTGCTGATCGCTTACTGGTATGCCGGTCTCTTAAATTACCTTATTCCTTCAGGGGGTTCAGAGTGGGCGGTCACCGCACCGTATCTGCTGCCAGCAGCAAAACAGTTGGGAGTGGCTGCGAATAAGGTGGTTATTGCCTATGCATGGGGAGACATGATGACTGATATGATTCAACCCTTCTGGGCCATTGCCATGCTTGCTGTTGCCAAGCTCGAGTTCAGGGAGATTATGGGTTGGCTCCTCCTGGTGTTTGCCGTGTTTTTTGTGATTACATCGGTGGCCTTTTTACTGTTGCCAATACTGTAGTCTTCTGAGTAACCAAAAGCCCTGGAATTTCCGAGAAATTCCAGGGCTTTTTTGGCAGAAATTACTCAATTACTCGGATAAGAAAACGGTTGCCATGATCTTGGTATCGGTGATGAGATTTTTGATCGAGCAGTGTTCATTTGGCTGGTGGGCTGTGGGGGATATGGTGGACCAGACAGCGGCAGGAAGCCCTGCTTCCCTGAAAAATGCTGCCACAGTGCCGCCCCCGATACCCATAGGCCGTGCCGTCTGACCAGTGACCTCGTGTATAGCACGGGTAAGACTCGAAACCACAGGGGAGTCCACCGGTGTGGGTGGTGCAGAATCCTGGCGGTGAACGGCCGCAACCTCTATTTCGAGATCGAGTTCCTTGGCAACTTTTTCGCCTATGAGCCTCGCCTCTTCAACAATTTCATCTACCACATAATCTGGCAAGATCCTGCAATCCGCATAAAAGACGTCTTTCCCCGGGATGGTATTTACATTGGGGACATTTGCCTCTATCTTGGTAGGCTCAAATGTTGATTCCTGCGGGCTAAACATAGGGTTCCGCAAGCCAAATCTCTTTTTGAGATTCTCAAGTTCCACTATCAAATGGGCAGCCCCAGACAGGCTGTTCTTTCCCTTTTCTGGTGTACTGGCATGACACTGGGCACCAGTGATGGTAAATTTGAGCCACAGCGTAGACTTCTCTGCCACCTCGATCATGGTCCCCTCCTCGTTGCCAGCATCAGGGACAATAATCAGAGCGTGCTTGGCAAAGAGTTCCCGTTTTTCCCGTAAGAGGTATTCCAGTCCATACTTACTGCCTGTTTCTTCATCTGCAACCAAGATAAGCCCTACCTTTCGTGGGAGCGCCTGGCTTGAAGCCAGAGCAGCCTTCACAGCAAAATACGAGATGACAATGCCATGCTGGTTATCCTCAACACCCCTACCAATAATCGTATCCCCCTCAACCCGAACCTGGTAAGGGTCGCCGGCCCATAAACTTAGATCTCCCGGCGGTACAATATCCAGATGACTCAGCACCCACACAGCCTTTTTTTCCTGGCCTCCGCTCCATGCGGCTACCAGATTGGGCCTGTATCCCTTGGCTGCCCGTTTATCAGGGGCGTGAATCTCAGAGAACAGGTCCGGTTTAAGACGCAAGAGCTGTTTCTTGACATACTCAGCCTTGTCATGCTCTCCACTTCCACCATTTTCTGGACTTAACGCAGGGCGAGAGGTGAGTTCCCGCTGCATCTCAATGATCTCGGGCCTATAGCTCTCAATCTTGCTATATACGTCCTCGAATTGACTCATTGCTAAACCTCAAACTTATTCTACATGTCTGGATTGGTAAGTAAACAGTAAGTATAAGGCAGTAATCACCCACCTAATGCACTCTTACTGCTCACTCCTCACTGCATACTCCCCACTCTCCTCAATCTCTCTCAATAACGGAGAGCCCATCCAGGTATGGTCTTAGGGCCTCAGGAATATTCACACTTCCTTCGGGTTGCTGATAATTCTCCAGGATGGCCACCAGTGTCCTTCCAATTGCCAGACCTGAGCCGTTAAGGGTATGAACCAGTTCCGTTCCACTTCCCTTTTTTCTCTTAAAGCGAATATTTGCCCTTCTGGCCTGGAAGTCTGTAAAATTACTGCATGAGGATATCTCTCTATAGACCTCCTGTCCAGGGAGCCAGACCTCGAGGTCATAGGTTTTAGCAGCAGAAAAGCCAAGGTCACCGCTACACAGGGAAACCACCCTGTAAGGAAGCTCCAGACGCTGTAGGATCTCCTCTGCATCGGAAGTGAGAGATTCCAATTCCCTGTCTGAATCTTCAGGGCAGCAGAATTTAACCAGTTCGACCTTATTGAATTGGTGCTGCCTGATAAGACCTCGTGTATCCTTTCCATAAGAGCCAGCCTCTGATCTAAAGCAGGGAGTATAGGAAACATACCTGATAGGAAGTTGATCAGATGATAGGATTTCATCCCTGTGTATATTTGTAACCGGCACCTCGGCCGTTGGAATGAGAAAGAGGTCCCAGCCATCTACCTTGAACAGGTCCTCTCTGAACTTGGGAAGTTGACCGGTTCCGGTCATGCTATCTGAATTCACAAGAAATGGTGGAAGGACCTCGACGTAGTCATGATGGTTGATGTGGATATCAAGCATGAAATTGATCAGCGCCCGCTCTAATGTAGCACCTATACCAGTCTGGAGTGAGAATCTGCTCCCGGCGATCTTAGCTGCTCTGGAAAAATCAAGGATGTTGAGCTTTTCTCCAATCTCCCAATGAGCAAGGGGGTTAAAAGCAAAATCTCTAATCGTGCCCCACCTCCGGATAACAGGATTATCATCTGCACTTTCACCCAATACCACTGATTCGTGGGGCATGTTGGGAATAAGCATCAAAACCTCATTCACCTGATCTACGACACCGGGGAGTTCGGTCTCAATTTCTTTTATCTCTTTGGAGACTGTCTTCATTTCAGCGATAAGGGATGATGTATCCTCTCCACTCTTTTTCATAGCCGCTATCTGGTCAGACACCCTATTGCGCTGATGCCTGAGCTGTTCAAGGCCTGACAGAATGGAGCGTCTCTTCTCATCCAGAGACTGAAAATGGGAGAGGTCAAGATCATACCCTCTGTCTTTAAGCATGCCCTTTACCAGACCCAGGTTTGACCGGACAAATTTCAGATCAAGCATACCGCCTCCAAGCGGTTTATTGGGTTCATGAGGTGTAACCTCGTAAATCGTTCTGCCTAAACGCTCACGGTATTCACAGATGGGGTGAGAACTCTTCGCAGTCTCTCCAAATCCTTATCCCTTCCCATGGCTATGAGGATATCGTCAGATTGGATCTTCGTCTGGGAGGAAGGATTAAATATCATGGTTCCTGCTTTTTGCTTTATTCCAATAATGATAATGTCCATCTCCTGTCGAATATCAGAATCAACCAGGCTTTGATTAACTAAGCTGGAATCCGCCCCCACGGTTAACTCCTCAATGGCCAGCTCAAAGCTCTGATCATGGACAGCAGACTCCAGAAAATCACTCACCGTCGGTCTAATAATCGCCTGCACCATTCGTCGCCCGCCAAGCATATAGGGCAGAATCACCTTGTTTGCACCTGCTCGAAGAAGCTTTCGCTCACTAGCCTCATCCTCTGCCCTCGAAAGGATATAGAGCCGGGGATTCAAACCACGTGCAGTAAGACAGATGTAGACGTTCTCCGCATCAGATGATACCACCGACACCAATCCCTTGGCCTTTTCTATACCAGCCTCAACCAGGGTCTCCTCGTGCGCTGCATCGCCTTGCAAGCAGAGGGTTTTATCCTGCTCTAACTCTTCCAGTACCTGTTCATCCTTTTCGATAACCATCAGGGGTATTGCTTTGCGGGTAAGCCCTTTGCAGATAATGCTCCCAATCCTGCCATAGCCACAGATAATATAGTGATCTCTCAGAGATTTTATTTTTTTGCTCACTTTTCTCCTCCCGAGGACTGATCTGATCTCGCCTGCTATCAGGGTCTCAACAACCAAACTAACTGTGTAGGTTATGATAGAGACACCAAAAATAATCAAAAGGACGGTGAAGACACGGCCACCAGGTCCTATTTCACGTACCTCACCGTAGCCAACCGTAGAAAGGGTGATGATAGTCATATAAAGGGAATCTAAGAGATCCCATCCCTCTAAATACATGTATCCGAAAATCCCAGATAAGAGCAATATGAGAAAGATGATGATGGGGAACAGCAGTTTTCTTGGTACATTCATTTACGCGATAATGCCCTTTTGGTTGATACGATAGGGAAGCTTACACACAACTCTGGACAACAAAAACACGGTATCAGAAAAACTGCTGGTTCGGGACATAGGAATTTTTGGGCAACTTACTTTCCGGCAGGGGAAGAACTGACTGCTTCTACCGTAAATTCGCTCATGTCTTCAGGTAAGTTATTAAAAATCACTACAAAGGGAATGGAAGAGTTGGGAAGCACATTGGTATTCATCTTGTTTTTGCCAAGCTTATCACTAAGCCTCTTATCCATCTCTTCCACGGGCAGGGATTTCAGCTCCTTATCGGTGAGTGGGTGACCTGCAAAGACAACCTTGCTTGAAACTACTGTGCGCTTAGAATCCAAGATGTTAGATCTGATCCTGATAAAACTCCTTCTGTCAGGGTACTTATTGGTTACCCACCCTTTAACCACAAAGAGCTTACCTGCCTTCGGCGAATTCACAAAAGAACCGCTCAAGTCCTTAAAGGACAGTCTTTTGTTCCCCACATCAAAGGCCTGTTTCTTAGGTGAGGTCTTTTTTAGAAAGGGAACATAGTCAGGGAGAAAACCCGGTTTAAATACGATTGAGGCGCCTACAACACCCACAATTACGAGAACAAGCAGCAGAAGGGTGATCCTCAATCCTGTTCTGCGTTTCTTTCTAACAACGGGTTGGGGTCTGACCGGTATCCTGGGCTCTTCTATCACTTCTTCCTTTTCCCATTCATCCTGGGCTACGACCTGTTTTTCAACCTGCTTTGCCCTGCCCATTGCCGTTCGAATTTCTCCTCTCTCCTCTTTCTCCATTTCAAAGTCTTCATCTTCATCAAAAATGGGCAAATCCTCAATAGATATCGGTTCTATCTGTTCGTCATATTCTTGGATCATGGTTTTATCAAAATCTGAGCCCTGGGCCACCTCTTTGGAAGGTTGTTCAGGGGGTTTTACCTCTGTTTCCTGGGCAGCCCCAGCCTCCATCTCCGCAGACGGTCCTGGCTTTATCTCTTCTATGGTCTCTACAGGGATTTCCTCAATCTGTAATTCTGCTTCCACAGGAAAGGCAATAAATGTATGTTTACAGACAGAGCATCGAACCTTTGATCCGGTTTTTTTCAGAAGGCTTTCGTCAAGGTTAAATTTAGTGCGGCACTTCTCGCATTCAATAATCATGTTTACTCTCCTAAGATTTACCCCTCATGTCCAAACTAAGGATATAGGGCAAGTACCGAAACTCTTCATTATAATCCAGGCCATAGCCAACTAAAAAACCTTCTTTTATCTCAAAGCCCCAGTAGTCTATCTGTATCTCTTTCTCCCTTCGCTCAAGCTTATTGATCAAGGCGCAGATCTTGACAGATTCGGGCTTTTTTTCCCTAATATGGTTAGCCAGGTGACACAGTGTTAATCCTGTATCAACAATATCTTCAATAATGATTACCGGTTTTCCTTCAATCGGTACCTCAATATCCTTTGTCAGTGTAATCTTGCCACTTGATACATCCTGTGAACCGTAACTGGCTACCCTCACAAAATCTATTTTCAGAGGAATAGAGATCTCTCTCACAAGGTCAGCAAAAAAAACAAACACACCATTTAATACACCTACAAGTACTGGCTCCCGGCTCCGGTATTCCTGGGTGATATTGCGTCCAAGCCTCCTCACCTGTTTCCGGATTTTTTTCTCTGGAATCTTTTCTAATATGTGGTACTGTCCAATCAAAAGCGATTATCTCAGATCTATGCCTAATTATGTATAAATATTGAATATCCAAGCAAATGTCAACTAATATTCATTAGGGTTATTAGCTAATTCTCATTGACAATACAAAGCCCTGTAGCTACTATCTCGCTGGCTATCTTTGGCTGGCATTTACGCGTTAACCCTTTACGGTTGCCCATAAGAGAGGTTTTTGGATGGAAAATGCAGTAAAAATAACCAGGACAGAATCCCATATCATATCCCTAATACAAAAAATCCCTGTTCTCTCTTACTACGCTCCGTCCAGGGGCTGGTCGTTTCTAATAAGCTGGGGACACCGCTTGGCTGGACTGACACTTGTTGGTTACATATTTGCTCATATCTATACCCTATCCCTTTTGTTTCACCCAGCCACCTTTGATGCGGATATGAGATTTTTAGATCACTTCGTCTTTTCCTTTCTTGAATGGTGCGTCGCCATCCCCGTTATTTTTCACTCCTTGAATGGTGGAAGGCTAGTCCTCTACGAGCTCTTTCGTGTCAGAGCAGAAGAGATAGTGATACGATCCATGCTCATTGTTGGCCTTCTCTATATCTTTATCGTGGGGTTCTTTTTTATAGAGAAAACCCAGCAGATATCAGCGACTCTATTCTGGTCGATCACTGCCGCCGTAAGCCTTATTGCCTTTCTCATCGTCCTTTTCAAGATCTGGATGACTGGTAATTCCATACTTTGGAAGCTCCAGAGGCTTACTGGTTCGTTTATGTTTCCAATGCTCATCGGGCATATGCTTGTCATGCATATGAATTACCTGACAGGCCATGACAGCAAAACCATTCTATTACGGATGGAGAGCCCCTTCATAAAAGGAATGGATTTTGTCTTTATCATTTTCCTGCTGTTTCATGCAGGCTATGGCATATTTAGTATTATTGCCGATTATATAAAGCCTGGTCCTGTGCTGAAATCTCTGGCAGTCCTTGTTATTCTTGCTATGGCTGTATCAGCCTATTTTGGCATCAGGATCATTGTGGGCCTATAAAGGAGATTGTAATGGGAGAAAATTTGACCATAGATTCTACCGCCAAGTGTGATGTCCTGGTTATTGGTGCTGGTGGGGCAGGCCTAAGAGCTGCCGCACAGATTGCCGAGCAGAGACCGGATACAAAAATAATCGCACTCACAAAGGTAGTAAGCCCGCAAAAGTCCCATACAACTACAGCTCAAGGGGGCATGGCAGCGGTTGATCCGAAAGACCCAGAAGACATAGCGATATTTCACATGTTTGATACGTGGAAAGGCTCAGATTGTTCTGCCGATCAAAATGTAATCAAGAAGGTCTGTGCAATGGGCTGGGAGGAGGTGGTCTGGCTTGAGAGGCATGGCATGCATTTTAGTCGCACAGAAGAGGGCAGAATCGCAAAAAGGCCCTTTGGTGGCCATATGTTAAACTTTGGTGAGACCAAGGCATTCCGGGCCTGCTATGAGGCGACCAGAACCGGTAAGGGCATCATGGACACTGTCTGGAATGAATCCCTGAAATATGGGGTCAACTTTATTGCTCAGTGTGTGGCAACAGAATTACTCTTCGATGATGACACCTGTGTTGGTGCCATTATCTTCAGATACCCGGAAGGAAAGTTCTTGGCTATCCTTGCTAAGGCAACCATTATGGCCACAGGCGGCAAGACCAGGATGTATCTGGTGAGCACCAATTGTCGGGGAAATACCGGTGATGGGCTTGCCCTCGCACTGAATGCAGGTCTTCCTGTTATGGATCTTGAGGGGGTTCAGTTTCATCCCACAGGGATAGTAGGCCCCGGTATACTGGCCAGTGAGGCACTGAGGGGAGAGGGCGCTATACTCAGGAATAAGGATGAAGAGCCATTTATGGAGCGGTATGCGCCTACTGCCAGAGACCTTGCACCTCGAGATCTTATATCCCGGTCAATTGTCACTGAGATCCGAGAGGGAAGAGGCATTTTTAATAAGGATCACAATGCCCACCATGTATGGCTAGACCTGAGGCACCTACCCAAGGAGGTTCATGAGAAAAAGATCCAGGAGATTGAGTCTTTTTTTAGACGATTTGTTGGTGTTGATCCTGAAACGGATCTCTGCCCTGTTACTCCAACAGCTCACTACCAGATGGGGGGAATCCCTACCAATGAATTTGGCGAGGTTCAAAGGGGGCCACAAGCCATTGTGCCCGGTCTGTTCGCTTGCGGTGAGGCTGCTGCTGCCTCTCTGCACGGACTCAACAGGCTCGGAACGAATTCCCTTTTAGAATTGATAACAATGGGAAAGGTTGTCGGTAAGAGAGTTATCGAATACCTCAAAGATGCCAAAGAACCGGAAGGTCTGCCGTCTGACGCAGGTCATATCGTATTCGATCAGTTTTCCACTTATCTTGCCTCTCAAGGAAACGAAAGCTTTGCACAGATCAGGGATACGCTCCGGAACCTTATGATGGAAAAGGTCGGCATATTTAGGACAGAAAAGCACTTGTTAGAGGCCCAGGAAAAACTGAAGGAATTGAAGGAAAAGGCGAAGCATATACCAATCGGCACAACATCCCTCAAAGCGAATCAGAATCTCTGGCAGATCTGGGAGCTAAATAACCTGATAACTGTTTCTGTGGCCATTACGTATGGGGCATTGGCACGAAAGGAGTCAAGGGGCGCTCATTTCAGAGAAGATTATCCAGAAAGAAGGGATGAGTTTAACTATCACACCCTTGTCTATATGCCTGAATTTGATAAAACCACCCTCGGCAAACGGCCTATCGATCTGAGTATCTTTGAGGCCAAAGGAGAGCGTTTTGAGTTGTTTGACTATATAGAAAGAAAATATTGAGCTCTAGTGAAGAGGAGACCGATGCCTGAATCCTACAATATCATCTTAGAAATCAGTAGATATGATCCTGAATCCCACCTATCATGGATACAAACCTACCAGGTAGAGGCGGGGGGCATCCTTCGTTTCGTCGACGTCTTGCGCAAGATAAATGATGAACAGGATCCAACCTTGGCCTGGGCCTCTTCCTGCGAGCATGCCCAGTGTGGCAGTTGCGGCATAATCGTCAACGGGAAACCGCTCCTTGCGTGTGAACTCTTGGTAAAGGATGCGGTAGAGAAATTCAATGGCCATACCTTTAAACTGAAGCCCTTGACCATTGCCCCTATTTTGAGGGATCTGGTTGTAGATCTGGAGAAGGCCTATGATAAAATCCACGCTGTCAAGCCCTATCTTATCAAGCCTGCCCCCCCAAACCCGGATGGCGACGAATATCGAATTCTACCAGAAAGAGTCGAGAAATATGTCGAGGCTACCCAGTGTATCAACTGCTTCTGTTGTGCAACTGCCTGTATCAGCAGCCACCATCACTTTATTGGCCCTAATGCCACAATGGCAAATATTGTCCGTCTCATGGATCCGAGGGAGACTGCAAAAGAAGAAAGAATGGATATCTTATACAGGGAGGATGGTCTCTATAGGTGCCATACATCCAAGGCCTGTTCCTTTGTTTGTCCAAAAGAAATTGATGTATCTCATTTTCTCGCCCTTGGAAAAGAAGGTAAGTTTTAGAGATATTCTGGGCTATCCCACAGAGGACATCTAAGAATTGTTTTCCCTTAGGTGCCTTCTTTTTATGTATAGACATTAACCGTTAGAATGAGGTAAAAGAGGTACTCATAACCAAGATAACCGAGGAATCACAAGCGAGGAGGTAGCAATTAACAAAAAACCCGAGGTACGGGTCAACGAGCGGATCAGGGCCCCCCAGGTCCGATTGATC
>JAFDDT010000230.1 GCA_019310725.1 Deltaproteobacteria bacterium
CTGTTTTTAGGCCTCTAGCTATACCATGGTGCTACGAATTAGGTACGTCTACCAATTATTGTACACTTACGATAGAACGCCTACTAAACAGATAGAGAACTTTGGACTCTCAAGATTACAAGATAGTTGCAATAAGGGTTACCGGCGACCCCGAAATCCGGCCATTTCTGGATGGACACTATTTAACTGGGGTTTACCCTATGAAATGCCTGCCCTATCAAATCCGAAGCATATTCATCCGGGGCGAAGCTTATTCCTCTGGGGTAGATCCTGTCAAAAAGAAATTCTCAAGTGCCCAATAGGCGAAAAGAAGGCCATTAAGAAGATCCATCGAACTCAAAGGCTCCTACATCGAGCGGCCCAATGCGTGGGCGGTCACGTCGACTTATCGGGTGCATATACTCTGCAACCGGCGTTAAGGAAATGCCGTGCACTTTTCCAGGATCTATTCCGGCATTGATTGCTTTGGAATTTGGGTTCAAGCAAAGATTGTAACGGTTTGGATTCACAAAGTAGCCTTTATCTCCCTTGATATTATGCGTTCCCTTGAAACGTCCGTCGATCAGCTTCAATCTACCCACTACTAAATTATTCATGAGTTGCGCTTCTATCGGACTCCGATTACTAACAAAGATTCCATTATGCCTACTATTTAACACGGTATTATTCACCACATATAAACCATCCCTTGGTTTTTCTATCTTGCTGTGATAATGAATCAACGAAAAGTTTTCAGCCAGCTTGCCCTGATGAATTGTATTTCCGATTATTATGGCCAAACCACCATTGAAAATATCAATCGCATAACTTGAATTACCATCTTCTTCATCCATGAGCCTATTGTAAAGTATAAAATTCTCTTTGGCACCCGACTTTACATGATGGCCAATCTTTGAGTGATGAACGTAATTGTATTGAAATACGAAACGTTTGATCGATCCCACGTAAATCCCATGACTCTGTCCATCACCGTATCCGTTATAGGCAAACTCCGAATATTCTACCATTATTGTGCTTTCTCTATTCGATCCCCCAAGTATTCCGTCTTCATTATTATGAAACAGGCAATTTCGAATTGTTAAGTCCATGCCCTCCGATCGAATACCAGCACCATTTCTATCTCTCACTTTAGCGTCAGAAAATTCGATATTTTCTATCGTGATATTGTTTCCTCTGGTTACCCATATAGCTTTACCTTCAGCAGCACGACCACCAGCATTCAAATGCGGCCTGCCACTAACGCCTCGGATCATAAGATTATTCGCACGCCATACTGCAACGTCCCCAAAGTATTCCCCAGCATCAATCTCAATAATATCACCTGGCTTTGCAATACGTGCCGCCTGGCTGGGAAGTTCAATCTTATGACCGGGACCTACGCGGACGATCCTCCGTGTTCCTGCTTCGGCTTCCGTAAACGGTTTGGTATTAGCTTGTTTAGATAATGGCAAACGACTATATTTCGATTTTGCAACCTGAGGAGATGATTCGGGCGAAGAAACCTTTTGGCTCAATGCAGAACCGGAACCAAGTTTTTCGATAACTTTAATCGCGAATTGACCAGGCGTAAGATTGTAGGTGTTCATGGCCCAGTGTATGCCAAAAACCCCTACACATAGGCTCACCAACCCTACTGCAGCCAAGACGTGCCATATTATGCGCAGTATTAAACGGAGTAATTGCATCTTAATTACCTCTTATGGTTATGTAAGCATGTATATGAACAGTACAAGTCACTTACTAATGGGGGTATAAAGTAGATTGCATGTATCTATGCGTTTATCGGACTTTAAAAGATTGAACATTCACCGCCCGTTCGTTTCACTCACTTGAGGCACAGAGTGCGCAGAGAATTCTATTTCTTTCATTTGCCGGGAGATGACGGCAAATGAAAACCATCAGCCCGCCTGAAGCGGGCGTAAGTTGCCCGAAGGGCTGAGCTTTTTTTCTGATCGTCATCTCCCGATCAGGAAAAACTAATCTCCCTCTGCGTTCTCAGCGTCTCGAACGAGCGTAGCGAGTGGGCGGTCAATCAATCTGTCGGCGGCAGAGTCCCAAAGAAATGCAAACAATAATATGCTCTCCTTAGTACATGATACCAGGTAAATCACATATATACTCATATATTCTTGGGATTTGTGCCGGGATCTTCGACATCTGATGCGCCGGAAAGGTCGAAGGGGTATGAAGATGGCAATTCTCATTATTACCTCGTCGAACCTCTCACACGCGACCTCGTAAACTCAAAGGCGCCAATGTCCATATGACCATCACAGGGTCTAGGCAAGCCCCCTCCATATCGTTTAGGCTCGTATCTGACAGGTTTGGGAACCTCGTTTGTCCCATTGTCAATAAGAAAGGAACCGGGCTCCGGAATATAAGGCATCATAAGATTTCCGTAAAAGCCGCCCCTTTCTCCTTTGAGGCCAAGGTGCAGATGAGACGGAATATCGATTCGAGATGAAAACCAGTTGTTGGAGCCTCGCAAAGACCCTCTATTGTTCCAAAGTCTTCCCGAGCCATCAAAAACATTGTTTTTTATCTGCACATTACAGTCGGAATAACTCACGTCAACGAAACGGGTTCTGCCAGACCTTCCAATGATCGTATTGTTGAAGAGAAACAAAGTGCCCGAACGGCTGTGTCCCGTATCACCTCCCCAATAAATCATGTTGTGATTGTCTACTCTTTTGCCCTGGACGATTACGTTGCCGTAAACATATGCATTTGCTCTACCATATCCTTTGTAATCAACCAAATCCAACTGCCGGTTTTTGCTTCCCTCGATCCAATTGTATCGAATAATTGTATTGACCCCTCTCTCCTTGATGTTGTGCCCCGAATGACTTGCCCCAAACCTGCAAAACTGCAATGTTGTACGGGTTCCGCACAAATACACATTGTGTTCCTGACCGCTCTCAGGATTTCGGAAATTCCCGTTATCATATATGATACAGCCAGTAAGCGTCACGTGGCTCACATCCGGGCCATAGTTAGTCTGCACCCCATGGCCACACGCATGGATTCTGCACCCCGATATAACGATATGTCTTCCACGCCACACGAAAACGCCTGCGGCATTATCCCTGTATTCAAGCACATGCTCAGCTCTGATAAACTTCTGCGAACTATTGGCGTTACACAAATGTAGATTCTCGATATGTATGTAGTCTGCGGCATCCGCGTCTCCTACCTTGATTAACCATCTGCCAGATTGTGGCCAGCGTTCCTCCTGAAATTGAAGGGCGAGACTTCCGTCAATAACGGGGAGTCTGCCTTTGTGAGGAATGCCCATGATGACAATAGGCTGTTCTTTCGTACCTGAGCATCGCAGGACGAACTTTTGGCGGTAAGGCTCTTTCCTGTAGTGGATCCTAACAACATCACCAGGCTCAAGAGTGTCAAGAGGAACATGAGCGATCCTCTCGTACTTTTCCCCTGGACCAACTTTGTAAACAGCGCAGCACGCGTGCTGCAAGGGGAACAATATTGTAGAATAGAGTACGATAAGAGGAAAAATCAGCTTGATGGAGTATTGTATAAGCATGTAAGGTTAGCCAATAGTTGCCCATAATATGGATAGAAAACTTGTATTGTGTTAGACAGGATTAACAGGATTTCATGGATTTTTCTGTTTTCTGCCTTTCCTAATGAAAGGCAAAAAATATCCTGATTATCCGGTAAATCCTGTCTAATTCAAAAGTGTTCCTTGGCGCTCTTGGCGGTAAATTTATTTGTTTGCCTGTCTCCAGGCCACTTCGTCAATCGGAGGGACCGTGATGCCACATGCCTCTGCTGAGGCAGGGAGTGAGTCATTGAGAATCTTCCCGGAAAGGATTTTCACTTCATGTGATGCGGCGATTTTGATCGGTCCTGTGAGCCGGTTTTCCTCCCAGGGTGTTCTGACGTCAGCCACCAGAGTAAACTCTCTCCCATTTTTGGCCTGCAATAACACCTCTCGTGTCAGTGGAAAGCGGCGCCAGCGGAGAATAAGGGTTGCCTTTTCTCCTTTTTGCAAGGGAGATTTCCTGTGCCAACTTTGAGGCGGGCCCCCTACCTGCATGGTGACCCTAATTTTGCCTTTCTGCCCCTTGTTCATTTTGACACTGAAATTCTTAGAATCAATGGATGGCATGAGACCATTCTCACCTGCAACAAATTCGACCTCGATCGTTGCATGTTCGCCGAGCTTGCGCAATCCCCAAAAGTCTATAATCCATCCTTTGCCCCACCTTTTGACCTTATGCACTGAAATCTTCCTGTCGCCCCGAGGTGGAGTGTGGAAAGAAAGCTGGCCAAGAACCCCTGTCAGATCGGAACTGTTACCGTATGGGTCAGTCAATATTGGTCTGTAGTAATACGTGGTATCGGGTTCAAGGTTGCGCAAAATCACATAAGGCCGCGTGGAATAGATGGGCCAGTGACTCCCCTGCTCAATATCCTCACCCTCTTTGGAGTAATAAACCTTAAGCTTGGCCACCTCCGGATTGCTCGCCGTTGAGACAACGGGTATAGTCATAGTTCCTGTATATCTGCCCATTGCAGGTTCTAATTTAATCCTTATGTCTTCTTTCTTGGCCACTTTGGGCGGAGTATCATCCAAAATAGTCTTTGAAAGATCCGGATGCAGGAGCGGGTCTCCCAATAAAGAAGTAGACCAGTTCACATAGTAGGTGGAGAACAAAAAGCATTCCCCGAGATCTCGACCTCGAAACAGGTATCGTAAGAGTATACGGTTGTCCCAAAACGTGGCGTTTGTGATATGGGGCCCGCCACCGTATGCAGGACCTCCGCAAGCGCTTATAGTGACCCCCTGGTCTACTTGCCGCCAGATGGATGAAGAACGGCCCATATTCCAGCCGTTGGAACTCACAACAGTCCGATCCATTCCCCCCGGATAGTATCCAGTATATTTCGCGTTACCTTTGCTCTTGGAATCCAAGATTTCACTGTTGGCATCTTCGAGCGAGCAAGTCAAAAATGGGATACTTCGACGTGAAGGCACCCTGAATCCGAGACATTTCAGTTCTGCGGATCCCCACTTGTTTTCCTCTTCTGCTTTCTTGAGCCTTTCAGTGAGGTCTACGATCTTATCTTTATTACCT
>JAFDDT010000036.1 GCA_019310725.1 Deltaproteobacteria bacterium
AATTGTCAATATTCAATCGAAAATGGTCAATTGTCAAAGGAGCGAGCTATGGAAACCAAACGGATAGTCTTTGTCGGCGTTGGAGGTCAGGGAAATCTTCTCGCAACACGGCTGCTTGGTGAGGCGTGTTTGGCAGCCGGGATCCCTGCGGTTGTAAGTGAGATTCACGGCATGGCCCAGAGGGGTGGCATTGTTGAGTCAGCCCTTGTTATGGGAGATGCAACAAGCCCGATAGTATCTGAGGGTGAGGCAGATATTCTGGTGGGTTTTGAGCCCCTAGAGACCTTGAGGGCACTTAATAAATGCAACCAGGATACGGTCATTATCGTGAACGTCCACCCTCTTCCTCCCTTTACCGTGTCAATAGGCCAGGGAGTTTATCCTGATGTTGATAAGGCTCTTGAAACCATTCGAAATGCGGTGTCCTCCCTTATAGCCCTGGATGGTGATGAGCTGGCAGCAAAGGCTGGAAACCCTCTCTCCTTGAATATGGTTATGCTTGGGGCACTGATTGGTAGTAAGAGTATTCCTCTGGATGGAGATGTGCTCAAAGATACCATTAGCAAGACAACAAAACAGGCATTTTTGGATTCAAACCTGAAGGCCTTTGATTTTGGAATCGCTGCCGCCCACTCTCCTCTTGGTCCCGCCAAGTCTGGAATCAAAAGCTGAGTGCCCTTGTGTGTGTTGCCTGCCACTGCAAATGGCTACTTCTTGATCCCCCAATCCTCATCTGAGGATTGACAGAGATGTCATAAATAGTATATAGATTTTCTATCCAACCTGGCCGAAGAATAAGCAGCCGATCTATCCCGGCCCGACGGTTTTGAGCAGAGAAATATTCACTTCTCATGACAGAAATCATATCACATAAAGGGTTTGTCGCAGATGGAACGTATCCTGTGATGATAGGTGAGAGTGCCGCGATGAACTCTATTAGGGATGATATCGCAAAGGTAAGTGACAAGCAGGTAACTGTATTGATTCGGGGAGAGAGCGGTACCGGAAAGGAATTGGTTGCTCAGGCTATTCACCTTGGATCAAAACGAAGAGAGGAGAGCTTCGTTCATGTTAATTGCGCAGCTCTGCCCAGTGAACTGTTAGAGAGTGAACTTTTTGGATACGCCAAAGGAGCCTTTACAGGTGCCACTTACAGCAAGGCCGGAAGATTTGAGAGGGCCCACAAAGGGACCATCTTTTTGGATGAAATCGGTTCTCTGAGTGTCCCGCTTCAGGCGAAGATTCTCCAGGTATTGGAGGACGAGAGAATATCGCGACTTGGGAGTGTGAAAGAGACACCCGTAGATGTTAGGATAATTGCTGCCACGAATTCAAATCTTGAGGAAAAGATTGGTCAAGGCACGTTTCGAAATGACCTGTTTTACCGATTGAACGTTATTTCTATTCGTGTACCCCTGCTACGGGAGAGAAAAGAGGATATTGATCTTCTTACAGACCACTTTATGCATAGATATTGCAATGAACTCGGGAAAAAGCCTGTCCACATCGACAGGGGCATCAGAGATCACTTTCAAAGGTACCATTGGCCTGGCAATGTGAGAGAACTGGAGAATATCATCAAGGGCATGATAGCGTTGCAAAAGAAAAATATTGTGTATAGTGAACTGAAGCTTGAGGAAAGTGCTCTTGTAGAGGAAGAAGAGCTGGGTTCTCGGGTTACTGTTCTTGCTCAGGTCTGGGATGAGCGAAAGATAAAACAGATGATCAAGGGCAAAAAAAACATTCCCCTAAAGACCATAAGTGGACAGTATGTTGCTGAGGTCGAAGAAAAGGCTATTTACCAAGCCTTGGAATTGACCCGGTGGAATAGAAAGAAAGCAGCGGAATTGCTGCAGGTCAGTTATAAGACGCTTCTCAACAGAATTGATGAATTTGACATGAGATAAACGTTGCGCAATTTCTACATCTGGTTAGAACACAGGGCTTTTCATAACTATTGATTTGTGCCGCGCATCCCGAATCATACCATTGCCCGCCCGCAATATTGCGGCAGGGGCTCGGTTCGCATTTTGCGTGCAATTTTTTGCGGTAGCGGTGCCGCAGGAGGTTTTTTGCTATAAAAGGGGAGGGGGCTTTGAAAAAAATCCATGTCATTGACGGTCCTATTGCAGGCGCATCCTTTGGCCTTGCCGACGGCATTACCAACGTTGGGAGATCCTCAGATAATGATATCTGTATCACAGATACCGGGGTCTCGCGACATCATGCGAAATTCCTCAAGAAAAACGGTAAAATATTTATAGTCGATCTGGGAAGTCGTCACGGCGTTTTTGTTGACGGAAAGAAGATAGCGCGGGGACGGGAAGTTGAGATACATAAAGACACTACTATACGTGTAGGTAACACGGTTTTATCATTTCGCAAGAAATCGGCCGAAGAAAAAGTGGCCCAACAGTACGCCTCGTTTCGGACAGTAAAACACACCGATAAGACAAGCGAATTGTCAACTGCAATGCAGAGCTCCAGGAACTATACACGGAGTCTGGAGTTACTGATCAGGGTTTCAAATATCTTTTCTCAGTCACTCAATATCGATGACCTCCTGGGCGAGGTGATAGATCAGATCTTTGTCCTTCTTGAGAGAATCGATCGGGGAGCCGTCCTACTATTAAACAAGGACAAGGGTACCCTGGAAGAAGTAGCTTCAAAGACGAGAATGGAGGATAGAGAGGGCCTCTTTTCCAAGATCAACTACAGCAGGACGATTGTGAATAGAGCCGTAAAGGAGGCCATGCCGATTATGATGTCCGATACCACCCGTGTGGACAAATCGAGCCTCTCGAAGAGCATGGAACAGATGAACATAATGTCGGTTATGTGTGTGCCCCTCATCCATAGAGGGGAGGTTGGTGGAGTGATTTATGTGGACTCTATCGGCTTGCCTGAGGGATTTCGAAGGGATGACCTCCAATTGCTAACTGGCTTAAGCAATACTGCGGCAATTGCTCTTGAAAATGCTCGGATCTACTCAAATCTGGAACAATTAGTTGAACAAAGAACAAAGCAATTGGCAAAGACCCAGAAAAACCTAAAGGCAAGTGAGTCCAGGTTCAGGGCGGTGTTTGAAAACATGAGCAATGGGGTCGCTATTTTCGAGGCCCTCCCGGAGGGTGCTGATTTCATCTTCAGAGATTTCAATAAGGCCGCCGAACAAATAGATAATATAAAGAAAGAGGATGTTATCGGTAGGAGTATCCGCACGGTGTTTCCAGGTTTTAGAGAGTATGGTTTCCTCGACATATTCAAAAGGGTCTGGGATACCGGAGAGCCTGAATATCATTCCCCGATGCTCTACAAAAATAATGGGGATACCTCTTGGAGGACGACTTATGTGTATAAGCTGCCCAGTGGGGAGATTGTATTTATCTACGAGGATATCACTGCCCAGAAAGAGTCAATTGAGAATCAGCAGCGGCTTGAGAGACAGCTTTCTCATGCCCAGAAGATGGAATCCTTGGGCAGGATGGCGGGAGGTGTGGCCCATAATTTTAGAAATATCTTGCAGGCTATTATGGGCAACACGCAATTTCTCCAGATGGCCTATAGTCATGATGAGCAGGTACAAAAGGTTACCGAGGTTGTGAACGAATCGGTGAAAAAGGGTTCTGATTTTATTGACAGCCTGTTGAAATTCTCGAGGCAGGATATTGACCGAGGGATGCTCCCCATGGATTTAGAGGACGTTATTGCCGAAACAAACAAGATAGTCAGTAACACCTTTGATCAGAAGATAAAGATCAGCACAAAGGTAGAGGGCCCATTACCCATAAAAGGTGATCATCTCAGTCTCAATCAAGTGTTCATTAATCTGTGTAATAATGCGCGGGATTCAATGCCCGATGGCGGTGAGCTCACCATAGAAGCAAAGAAACAAAAGGATGAAGTTTTGATTACCATCTCCGATACGGGCCTTGGTATGGATGAAGAGACCGTTAAAAACATATTTGACCCATTTTACACTACCAAAGACGTTGGCCAGGGAACTGGTTTAGGTCTGTCAATAACGCACGGTATCATTGAAGAACACAATGGTTCCATATCGGTATTCTCACAACTCGGCAAGGGAACACAATTTGCCATTTCTTTTCCTGTGGCTGAAAAATTTGATCGCGTTGAATCAAAATCTCCGTTGAAGATAAGACGGGGTATGGGCGAGACGGTTTTGGTTGTCGACGATGAACAGGAAGTTTTAGAAGGTCTCAGAAATATGGTCAAGGCGATCGGGTATGAAGCAGACTCAGTAAGTAGCGGTAATATTGCAATTGAACACTACAAAAAGCACAGGCCTGATGTCGTGTTGATGGACTGGAAGATGGCCAGCATGGATGGGGCCACGTGTGCCAAAAAAATTTTTGAGATTGACCCAACTGCTCGAATAATACTTATCTCTGGCTATCAGGAGGGGGCAACGAATGAAATCGAAACCGGCCTGAAGAATGTGATTAAGGATTTTATTGTAAAGCCGTTTGATTTAAGGAAATTGAGTGAGGTTGTGGCAAAGGCCCTGTATTAACTCCCTAATAATTTTGCCACATGATCCTTCAGTTTTTCCATCTCAAAGGGTTTCCGTAATACCACATCTGCTTGTTTTTCGGCAGCCTGACTTTACATGCCATTTTCACTTCTTCAGGGACATCGGCAACGGCCTGCTAAACCCAGATTTTGCAGTAGATGCCTACTGCAAAATCTGGGTAAAATCCTGACAGAGTGAATTGGTTTTGGCCGGAGTATTCAGAGTTTAGCCACAGACAACTGACAACCGGCTATTCACAACTGACAACGGACCACTAACCACGTACAACACCGCCTTGTTCTGCTTAAGCGGGTTGGGAAAGCTTGTGCCTGATCTACTTATGGGTGGTGAAAATTGATGTGGGCATGGCGGTGTCTATAAAACAACCCCCTCCGGTTTCTGCCCCCTTAAGTGAGGGAAAGCTCGGATCACCCGGATCATCTGCTGCCTGAACTGCTGAGAAGTGATAGACCTTTATCTCAATAGTAGGAATACCGGCCTCGTTGTGGTTTACCCGCGAACCGGGCACCATCCACCCCTCGCCCTCGGGACGCACCCTGCCCTTATTATCGCAGCCCCGGACCCACCGTTCATCCTTGTACACATAGATCGCCAGGTTGGTCACATTCTTTGAATTAGGGTAGGGGATAAAGAGCTTTACAGGGGTGTTGAACACAGTGAAAGGTTGCAGATTTATAGGCGCACCACGGGTGCCTTTGAGAGGGGGAATTTCATCAGAGGGGCCAAGGCTGGGGATCATGCTCGCGTTGCTGGCGTACATGATTTTTGCGCCCTCAAGATCGACACCGTTTACCTGGATACCCGCGTTATAGGGCCCTTCAAAAGCTGGGTCAGCTGGGTCAACAGGGCCGGTGTCTGGCAGGTTCGCTGGATCGTGGGCATAGTCATGCATTTCTTCAGTTTCAATCTTGAAATCGTAGGTGGCTGGGGTCATGGAGGCGCCTCGTCTGTTCTTGGCATCTACAGTAATGCTGACTGTTGTGTCAAAATGGTAACTCCCAAAGGTATCCCAGACCCTGTCGTACGCCACCCACAGTTTGGTCACCGATGTGTCATCGTCGGTGGTAAGCTTTACCACCCGAACAACGGTGTTGTCACCTAAATCGCGTGTATATGGCCCATTAACACCATCATTGATGGTAAAGGTGACACACCCGGAATCAGTCGTGTCTATTCCATCAATATCCTCAATACGCACGCAAAAGGATGTATTGTTAGAGACGCGGGTTGTGTCTCCATTGATCCCTGCGTTGTGGGAGGGAATGGTTTCTACTATATCTGGCGGTGAGGAGGATGGGAAAGAGGTGTTATCAGCTGGGTTGGTGCTGTGGATATACTCGTCGTAATTGCTCCAGGTGTCATTGTCGAAGTCGCCATCTTTCCCGTTGACGCCAGCGGTATCCAACGGGTCGAGGCCATACTGTTCTTCCCAGGTGTCAGGCAATTCATCGTTGTCATCATCCGAGTCTATGTAGTCACGTTGGCCATCATCATCCGTGTCTCTGGTGTCAGTGGCAAAATTACTTGTTTCCTGCCCGGTGTTTCCTGCCAGATCAGAAACATTGGAAATCGTAACCAAATAGACCCCATCAACTGTGCTGGAGCCGTTATGGCGCTGAATAGTGAGGTTGTAGCTCCATACACTCCCTGAGCCACTCATGGGGGTCGCACCAATAGTGGACATCGGGTTCGGCCGATCGATGATAATTTGGGGTATGGGACCCAACGACTCGCTGAACGTTGCAGTGATAGTGAGGGTGCCCACGTCTACGTGGCTGGGGTTGGTGTCACTATAGGTGATAGTCCCTGTGGGGTTGAGGTTATCCGCTCGAAAGTTTTCTGAAGTAACGGGCACGATGCTGTTGTAGGTCTCGTTGTTTATGGTAAAACGAACCCGGACATCACTCTGGTCTATTTCGTTAAGCCCGGTCACATCCTGATGTCTGGTATTGAAGGTAAAAGAATGGTCCTGAGCACTGGAAAAAGCTGGAGCTGAACTGTACTTGGAACCAGTGTTGTTCTGCCAGCCGGCGCTCAAAGAACCCGAGGTGTCGCCATTGGTAGGGGCATTCCAGGTGTTTCCACCATTGACGCTGTACTGAAAACTATGAAGGGTACAGAGATCACTGGTTGGATCTTTTACTTTGAAGTGAATGAAGATAGCACCATCGCCATTGGTGGATTGGGTGATCTGAGCACCTGGAATCACATTGTCCGTGGAGTATCCTCCTATTGGCCTGCCATATAGAGCGCTGTAAGTGACGGTAATTGAGTCTGCATTGCTCAGATTACCGGCTGCATCTCTGGCGGTTACATTGAAGGTGTTGCCACCTGACAGCAGTGTGGCAGTATAACTCCATGAGGTTTCACCTGCGGTATAGGTTACGTCGGTGAAAGTGCCGTTGACGTAGATGGTGACCGTATCCGCTGCACAGGTTCCCTCTAACACTAAGGAGGCGTTATTGGTGGTATAGTCATTGCCAGGCCCGCTTCCGCCATCAGTGGTGATGATAGGAGCACTCGGGGGTGTGGTGTCAATTTCAATGGTATGACTGCGCGAACTTGACCAGTTTCCGGCACCATCGCGTTCCTGAACATACAGGGTATGCGAGCTTTCGGATAACGCGGGACCGGGTGTATAGCTGGTGGAGCCCGTCTGTGTGGCACCAGAACTCAGATTGCTGTCATCCAGCTTGTAGCGAAAGGTGCCGGTACCTCCGCCACCGGGGCTCCATGACCAGGTTGGCGTGGTGTCATTGGTGGGTGTGGTGCCTGAGACAGTTGGAGCATTGGGGGGTGTCTTGTCATAGATCCCGGTAACGGCATCTGAGGTACTGCCGTTTGATTCAGCAGTGAGATCTGTTGATCCTTCGGCACAGGGCGTAAAATCTACATCTATTGTCCAGGTGCCGTTTGCAAGTGCCGTTGTTGTGCCTAAGGATGTGGCGCTTGCGAAAATCTCAATACTGGCCAATGCCCCGGCCGTTCCGGAGACCGTGTATGAGGTGTAATTAGTGTCATTAACGGAGAATCCTTGCTGGGGTGAGGTTATTGCAAGGGTGACTCCCCCAGAGGTTGAAACCTCGTTGGAATAGTCACTTTCGACATCTCCCGTATTGTAGGCAGTGACAACAAAATAGTGTGTAACGCCATCAGGTAAGCCAGTAAGGGTAAATTGCGTTACGTTGCCGACATCAATGGGAGAATTTCCTTCAGTGGCTCCGGTCCCGTTGTACGGGGGTCCGGAGGATCCTGTCTTGTAATAAACGTTATAACCAGCTAGATCGGGTTCCGTGTTCGCATCCCACTCCAGGGTAACATGTTGGGCATAGGTTGGTGGTGCGAACGAGGAAACCAGTGTCAACGTTAGGCATAATAGGGAGAGAAAACGCGGGAATCCCTTTCGCAAAAAGCGGAGGGAGTGCGATGAAACGTAGGTATGGTTTTGCATTCCGCACCTTCTAACGACTGTTGTTTCTCCGTGCGAAACGCAGCATCGCTAGGAGGTGCTGCCTTCGCCCGGCAACCCTGCTACCTTATCCCGATATCATCGAGACTTAGGCCAGTGGCTTTGCGTCCTATCCTTTCGGCTAGTTTGCCTTTTTCAGGCTATGAATCACCTCGCGGGTCTGGATAACTCATTTCAAATGTTCACTTAACTCTTGCAGCAAATGGCGTGCCAGAACGGGGAGGGAAAGGGTGGGCACAGCAATTGGGTATCATTTCAATAGGTTAGAGATCACTACAATACAAGTATAAACAGTTACGTGTTGTGAATATTTGGGAGACAGTAAGCTGTGTTCAAAATTCAAACCAAAGCAAATTAGTTTCTAGATAAATTGATGTTATTTATTGAATTTATATAAGATATCGGAATATGATTGGGTGTTCACAATACGACATAGAAAGCAACAGAATAGACACGCCACCTGTGGGAAGTCGGGTGCGGGCCGATTGATTTGAGGAAATTGAGTGAGGTTGTGGCAAAGGCCCTGTATTAATTCCCTAATAATTTTGCCACATGATCCTTCAGTTTTTCCATCTCAAAGGGTTTTCGTAATACCAAATCTGCTTGTTTTTCAGCAGCCAGTCTTTCAGGATTTTTCCCGTACGCAGTGATGGCTATAACCGGTATGGTGGGCGTTTTCTCTTTAATGACCGTTAGTATTCCCACCCCGCTCACATAGGGCATAACGATATCGGTAATCACCAGGTCATAGCTTTTGGATGTAACCATTTTCAATCCTTCCATTCCATTTGAGGCAGTGAGTATTTTATAGCCGAGGTATTCAAAGTAGTTTTTCATCATAGAGAGAACCTGATTATCGTCTTCAATGATAAATAGTGTCTTGGCCGTCTTTTCCATTACTCGCTCCTTCTCACCTCTTTTCGATCAATACCCTGTTCACCACAGAGGTTCACCCTGTTAGATAAGACTCATAGTCGCCATGCGATTTTGTCTAATACCCCAGAAAGAACGCCTTTGTCCTAATATCATCAGCCTGCTATCTAACAGGGCAGGGAGTGCACAGTAAGTGTATTTTTTTATCTTCTCCATTGATTTCCTGGGAAAAACAAAATTCTCAGCCCCGCTCTGCGGGATGACGGCAGAAGTTTCTGTGCTGGATCGCATCGTCGAAATAAATAATTCTACTCTTGCCCCAGTAGAAAGGGCAATTAAGCTTCAATAGGATATTAAAGAAAGCCCTCTGTGTGACCCCTGCCCGCAATGCTTCGCAACGCGAGGCGAGCGGGTCTGGTGTCTCTGTGGTGAGGTAGATAGTCTAGGCTATGCCCTCCATGAACGCTATATCCTGCTCCTGTGTATTTTTGGTGCCAACGGCGACTATTTCCATTTTGTTGTTATCTTTTCTTTCTGAAATATATTCTGCCAGAATAAGAGAAGATTGCCTCAAATATATTTAGTTTTCGTTTCTTGGCGCTCAACACCAATTTCGTGGTAACACCAAGGCTCCACAGTTTGTGCTCTCTCGCATATCGTTCGAGATTGGTGCTTATCTCCTCCGTGATGCTGTATCTGCCGCTATAAACTGTCTCAACGTCTTGTATTAGAATACTGTGCGCCTGTTTAGTGCTTTTGTTCTGCAAGTAGTGTTCCAAGCCTTGAACTGAAAATACGTACAGAACAGGCGGAAGGAATATGCAGATAAACAGCACTGGAAAAGAGAAATAGGCCACAGGTCCCCAAGGATTCTGCCCCACCATGCCACTGTTCCCATTTTAACTATTAATAATCCCAAAATCCCTCAATCCACGTTTCCGCCATTCCGTTTTTCCATTATTCCATTTGTCGCTTATCCTCTGAGATGCGGTCAGCTCCAGGGTATACCTCACAGTTAAGCTCTTCAAATAATCTCCCTACTTTTCCCCCAAACCCACCAGTGCCTTCCTGGCCTCCTCATGACCCGGGAATGTTTTACTGATCTGCAGGGCCTTTCCAAGGGCTACTCTGGCCTCCTCTTTCTGAGCGTTTTGCATGTGGGCCATGCCCAGATGGTATGCTACCACCGGGTTTGTCTGCATCTTCTCAAAGCTTTGCTGTAACTCGACAATGGCGCTCCGATACAGACCTTTCTTATAATATATCCACCCCAGAGTATCCGTGATTGACGGGTCCTTGGGCATTTTTTCCTTTGCAATCTGTGCCCAACTCAAGGCCTCGTCTATATTTCCTCCGTGCTCGGCTAGTATCCAGGCTAGATTATTGGCGGCTGGCGCAAAGTCTTTCCTGATCTCCAGGGCCTTACGATAATAGGATTCTGCCTCTTCTGTGTCGCCTGTCTGTTGGTAAAGAGTCCCTAACGACATATATGCAGGAAGATAGGAAGGCCGCTTGGCTAAGATATCTTTGTACTTGGAAAGAGCGCTATCAGTGGCCCCTTGGTGTAAATAGATCCTGGCTAGGGCTTCATACGAAGACACAAGATTGGGGTTGATTTCAATAGCCCTCTCAAAACTCTTTTTGGCATCTGAAAGTTTTTGGCTCGCCAGATAGACTTTGCCCTTGAGATCATAGATAAAGGCCCGTGATGGTGAATCCTTTGGCAAAGTTTTAGATTGGCGGTCACAAAATTTGAGGGCTTTTTCGAATTGCCTTTGCCCAAGAAAGATCAACACCGAACTGGCTAGGACGTCCCGGAGACCAGGCTGCGACCTCAGGGCTCTGTCAAAATCCTTCAGGGCCTTTTTGGGTTCTTTTTGCGATAGGTGAACAAGGCCCAATCTGGTATAACCAATCGGATTCTTGGGCGCTATTTCAATTACCTTTCTAAAGCTCTTTTCAGCATCCAGGGGTTTTTTCTCCAACAGCGCCAGATTACCTTGGTAAACCAATCCCTGAATATTTTTTGGTTCCTGGGTTAGAACCTTGTTAATCTCTTGTCTGGCCAAATCCAGATTTCTTTCTCTTAGATAGAACTCAACCAGAAGCAGCCGCGCACGGATAAGGTTTGGGTTCAACTCAAGCGCCTGCACAAGATTCTTCCGGGCCTGGGCCACTTCCCTCTTACCCGCTAAGGCTAGGGCTCTATAGAAGTAAACATCTGCCCAATGCGGTTCATTTTCAACTACCATATCAAAAGCCGCTACTGCCTCAGAGAATTTCCGTTGTCTGAGCAACAGCCTTCCTTTGATGAGGTTTGCCGCTGGATGGCTTCTGTCTTTCGTAAGGATAGCATCCACGATTTGCTCAGCCTCTCCAAAGTGTTTGTATCCAAAGTTGAGCCGGGCAATGGCAACCTGGATAGCAGTATCCCCAGGCTTATGCTCTGCGGCCTTGTTCATGGTTTTCAGGGCAGCATCAAAAGAGTTGCGGCGGGCATAGTAGGCGGCTAAGACCATAAGCGGGCCAACATTTTCCTTAGGGGCGACCTTCGCGGCCTCTTTATACGTGGCTTCGGCCTGTTTCCATTTTCCGGTGCTCTCATAAAAATGCCCCAGTATATTAAGAGCAGTGTGCTTGGTGGTTGAGGTGGCAACAAGCTGTTTCAGTTCTTCTTCGGCCTCCTCAGGGCGACCCATTCGCACATAGAGCTGTGCAAGTTCAGTCCTCAGAATCGACAGTTCCGGGTCCAGTTCCAGTGATTTCCTATATTCCGCTTCGGCCTCTTTGTATTTTCCAGCCATGGAAAAGAGGCGTCCCCGCGCCATTCGAACCTTAATTGGTGCCGGATCAACAGCAACAGTCTTATCCAGAGTTTTAACGGCCTCATCTATTTGTTTTTCTTGAATCTGAGCGCCGGCCAAGAGCATAAGCGCATCAATATGTTGTGGGTGCTTTTCGAGAATCAATTTTGCCTTTTTTCGTGCCTCATCTGTTTTCCTGCTGAGAAGATAGATGTTACCCAGGTTCAATTGGGCGGCTATATTTTCAGGATCAAGTTCAGTAGCTCGGTGAAAAGAGCGAAAGGCCTCTTGAACATTCTTGAGCCTTAGATAGACCTGGCCTAATGCATAGTGGGCAGAGGCATCCTTTGGATCGATTTGGATGACATTTTTGTACTCAATAACAGCCTTGCTATATTCTTGCTGGCTTTCATATTTTTGGGCATTGGCCAGGTGCTTAGCTTTCTTCTCTTCACTGCTGCTGCACCCCCACAAGAAAGTAGCAAATGCTGCAATACCGAGGATGATAATGCTCTTTCTAAGCACCAAAAAACCTCTGTTTATGGTAAGGTTCATAGTCTATGTGGCCTTGTTTCAATTTCTTTTTCCATATCCCAGGTCTTATCCTCCGTGCTTTCAATAGAGCATATTACCGGGTAGTTTTTCACAACCAGCAACCACTAAGAATATCAAAGTATGTAACTTGAATGTTATCGTATATATCAATGAAACGGATAAAAGGCAATGATTAACGTGAATACTCTAAAGGTAGATTAAGCTCGTTTTTAGGCTGGCTCTGCTGGCGACAGACTGTTGCACAAAAGAAAATTCCCATGAGCGGTCATTAAGAAGTTTTTTGCCAAAAAACACTTGGCGAAGTGGAAGCCAAGCGATGTCAGTCTCTTGAGCCCTGAGGGTGAGTTTTGAAATCGCCTGGAGAGAGCCTTAGATTTGTCAAAAAACGTTTTAGACTAAGAGAAAAGGGATTTCGGCAACAGCCTGTCAATACCTGACACTTATTCGGTGATTCTCCTTGATAGCTGAGTGAATTATCGGTCAGTGGATTTTCTTACTGACATATTGCCATACTTTAGATATGGTTTTTTCCATATGAAAACTACCCTAAATATCAATGACGTTGTGATGAAGCTGCTGAAGGAAGAGTCTGTAAAGCAAGGAAAAACCTTGTCTGAGGTCGTTGAGATGGCTCTCCGTGGGCTGTTCCAACAGCGCCAACTGACATCCGACCTGCCTCCTCTTCCCTCATTCAAAAGCGGTGGAGGGCTTGTTGACCTGGCCAATTGGAATTCCCTGTATGAGGTAATGGGGCGTCCGTAGCGTTTGTAGTCGACACTAATATTCTGCTCTATGCAGCGGACGAAAGTATGACAGAGCATGATACTTGCCGAGGGCTGCTTGAGGAATGGCGAAGGCGATCACCTGTGTGGTATCTGGCTTGGGGTATTGTGTATGAGTTTTTGCGGATTGTCACTCATCCTCGCGAATTTCGTAATCCTTGGAACATTACTGATGCGTGGGGGCTTATCCACGCCCTATTGGCCGCACGGAGCCTGAAGATGCTAATTGAGACACATCGTCATCCTGAAATCGTCGAAGATGTGCTCAAGGAATTATCTCATGTCAGTGACAACCTCGTTTTTGGTATGCACACGGCAATCCTGATGAGGGAACATGGAGTTGGCAAGATTTATACCCTCGATACTCACTTTCATCGCTTTCCATCCCTCGAAGTTATCGATCCACTGCAACAGGGCTAAGTTTTAGATGGAGAACAATTGGGTACATATGCTTCCCTTACTTTAGGCGAGGTGAACCGGCGATCGAAAGCGACGCAAAAAGCCAGTGAGCACAAAAAATCCTCACCCTGCATAGCGGGACAGAGGATTTTGTTTCCCCGTGAATCTCTCAGGGGAAAATAGAAAGTTTATACCTCTGCTTGTCGGAGCGGAACATAGATTTATCCCCCTTTGGACTTGTCCGCCGTTCTTCTGGAGGGCTTACCCGCGGTCTTTGTGGCGGAGTGGTAGAGGGCCCCGCTATCGGGGCCCTGTTAAATGGTGTAACCCTATTTAACCAGGGTTGAATGCCCAAGTTCTGTTTCATCCAGCTTTAGAGGGGGCCGGTTGGAGCAAATCTTTGCCCTGTGTCGAGTGGTCCCCTTTCATTCATTTTTTGTCTTGACACTATAGTGCTTTAGTGCTAAATCGCCTGAGGAGGAGGTGAAGCCCTATGCCAAAGAAAAACATCCGTTCTGTTCGGTTAAACATATATATCAATGACCCTGCTATCCGCCGACAGGTAAAGACAGCAGCTGCCCAGCAGGATATCTCGGTTTCCGAGTACTGCCTTCGTGCCATAAGGGTTCAGCTTATGAAGGATGGGGGAAAGCTTCCTAAGGAAGAGCCCAGTCTTCTTAAAGCTGCTATAGAAAAGGCCCAGAGGTTCCAGACTGAGACATTCGGTGGGCGAGTCTTCTCCATAAGTTCTGCCGATCTCATCGCGGAAGCCAGAGAAAATAGGAATATACAATGAGCAAGATCGTGGTGATTGATGCCAGCCTGGCGGCTATGTGGGCAGTGCCTGAAACTTATTCCAATCACGCCTTCGCCCTTGCAAGGCAGTGGGCTCAAAAACACACTCACCTCATCGCGCCCTGTTTGATGCTCACCGAGGTCACCAACGCCTTTTACAAAAGAGTTGCACGCAGAGACATGGAACTGAATACTGCCATAGCCGCTTTGCATTTGGTGCTGGAATTTGGCATCGAAATTCGTGAAGAGCCTGGGCTTCATTCCCGTTCCATGGAGTTATCTCATCAGCTGAAAAGACCTACCACGTATAATTGCCACTATCTTGCTTTGGCAGAAAACCATAATTGTGAACTATGGACAGGTGACCAGAGATTTTATAACTCCGTTAAGGAAACAATGCATCAGGTCAAATGGATTGGCAATTACATTCCACCGCCGAGAGGCTAGGGCTTTGTGGTCAGTTTTCAAGGGTACTGCTTTCATGGCGAGAATCGTGACGTGGAAAAATAGACGCGTTGCTCCAGACCATAAAAAACACAACTCAATTCTCCGGGAATCCCCAAAGCCCAATAGAAAGAGGCAGATCTTGCTCCCAAGAAGCCTGACAAACCAGGGGAATATATGATAAGCGAAGAGAGGATTACGCTCAGAATATCCAGGAAGAAATTCACCCGGCAGACCGCTCGCTTGATCTAGACGAGCTCAAGCAGAGAGCATGATTTTAGAAAAGAATTAATTCCGGATGGCACCCACCGCTGGTTCGCGTTCAGAGAAGAAGGAATCAAAAAGATACCGGCGGTTGAATGAAAGGGGAAACCCTTTGATTGCGAAAAAAACAAAACAGCCCTTCTCCTTGAAACAGCCGAATGTAACATCGGCCATGGAGACAGATTAAACCCCAATGATAAAAGACAGATTGCCCGCGATATAGCCATGTCAGATCCAGAATGCACCTGGACTGAAGGGGCGCTCGCACAAAAATTATACGTCTATACAGCAAACTGTCAACACCTGGATCTCCGATATCCGCGCCCGGCAGAAGACAATCAGAAAAACGATTATCATGCGTCTGAACCGCCTTGGATCAGGGCCATGTCATAGGCCTACCCTGGCGCGACACGATCGGAATATACAACCGTGTTTACTGCTTATGCATGGATTGCTTTTTATAACCGCAACCCAGCATACCAGGTCTGGGCCAGGGGCATGACCAAAAAAAGACACCCATACCCTGGGCTTTGACGTTACCCTGGATTTTCTTCTTGACTAAATGGAAGGCTTGGTTTATGGAGCTATACTTGGACGATCTGTGGGGGCGCGGCCATGATTTTCAAAAAAATATTCCTAATAATAACTTGCCTTCTATTCTCCTCCTCAGCTCTCGCAGGCCATATCGATCTCGCTTGGAGTCCAAATTCTGAGCCTGATGTGGCCGGATACATCGCCTACTACGGAACCTTCTCAGGAGAGTACACCAAGTCGTTGGACCTCGGAAAGGTCACATCGGTTCGAATAACGGAACTATTGGAAGATACCGAATATTTTCTTGTCTTGAGTGCCTATGATATCTACGACAATGAGAGTGGTTTTTCCGGGGAAGTGTCAGGGTATGCTGTGCCAGGGGATGATCCCGGCGATGGTATAATTGTAAGTGGTCGGGAGTCTTCAGGCAGCGGATGCTTCATTATCACAGCTTCCCAGCTATTCTGAACCACAATCAATCCATTTGCAACCCTCATCATCTCCTGCCCGATTGTCAAAGACGATAACAGCCCCTGATTCCTACCTTTGAAGGCTCACGCAAAGCCCCAGGATGGCCCACCCGGAAGGGTGCGGAACAATGGCGGTTTTCACTTCTTGCTGGAAAAATGAACAAAAACCTGCAAAAATCACCCAAACAGATAATTCATCAGCCCACTATCACTTAGGTTTGGCCTGCTTCAAGCACGGGCAGATTCAATTGGCCAAAGAACAACCAACCAAGGTCTTGAAGATAAACCCGGGCTCCTCTGGAGCAGAAGAGGGGAAAAAGACAGTGGCAGCAATTAAGGAAAGGAGATGAAATCTAAACTCCTCATCGTTGAAGACGACGAAAACCTGCGCACACAGATGAAATGGGCCCTTGCCCAGGATTATGAGGTATTTCTCGCTGGGGATCGCCTGAGCGCCCTTGAGGTTCTCAAGAAAGAGCGACCAACCGTTGCAATTCTTGACCTTGGACTCCCACCTCGCCCGGATGAGGTTGAGGAGGGTTTTCTCGTATTGGCCGATATGCGTGAGCAAGACGTGCTTATCAAAATTATCATTGCTACGGGCCATGATGAAAGGGAATATGCCTTGCGGGCCATCAGCCAGGGTGCATACGATTTCTTCTACAAACCGGTTCACACAGAAGAGCTCAAAATTGTACTGCACCGGGCGTTTTAGCTCTGCCAAATCGAGCGGGAGCACCGCGAGCTGCAACAGTTTGCGACCAGGGAATCATTTGAAGAAATGCTGGGAACCAGCCCGCAAATACAGGAGGTGTTTACCTCAATTCGCAAGGTGGCAACCACCGATGCGCCGGTTCTGATTTCAGGAGAAAATGGCACAGGCAAGGAGCTCGTTGCATGGGCCATCCACCGGCAGAGCGCTAGAAGAGAATATCCCTTTGTGGCAATCAACTGTGGCGCTATCCCGGAAACCCTGCTGGAGAGCGAGCTCTTTGGCCATGAAAAGGGCGCCTTCACCGGTGCCCATATCCAGAGGATGGGGAGGATCGAGAAAGCCCAGGGTGGAACGTTGTTCCTGGACGAGATCGGAGAACTGTCCACGGCACTCCAGGTAAAGCTGCTTCGATTCCTTCAAGAGCAGAGGATAGAGCGGATCGGGGTAAGAGAAGAGATATTCGTGGATTCGCGCGTGATAGCCGCCACGAACACGGACCTTGAACAGGCAATGAAAGAAGGGCGTTTCCGGGAAGATCTTTATTACCGCCTTGGCGTGGTTGTCATCGCCTTGCCGCCTCTTCGCGACAGAGAAGGGGATATCCTCCTTCTGGCAAACGACTTGCTCCAAAAGTATGCGAGCGAGAGTAAGAAAAAGATCAGCGGGTACACAGCCAAGGCGTTAGGCGAGATGCAAAAGGAAGCTTGGAAAATTCATCAACAGGGTGAAACTATTCGGCTAAGAGATTTGAAGTGAGATATGAAGTCTACTTGAGCCCAAGAGCAAAGAAGCAATATGAAAGGCTTGATAATCATATTCGACGCAAAATCAAGACTGAGCTATTGGAACTGGAGGACGAACCCTATGGAAAAGGATTTTCTCTTTTGCGGCTTGGAGCTGAGCTTCGCTGTATAAAGATTTCCCATGCAGGTGTTTAGTGCAGGGCTGTATATGGCATATCCGAGGATAAAAAAGAGGTTTTGGTTATTTTTATAGGTTCACGCGAAAACTTCTATAAAGAACTCAGAAAATTCCTCGGTTAAGACTACAGAGAATTACACCTTCTACCAGTTTTACCCTTGTCTATTTCTTCACTACGTTCCACTGAAAAGCGCTCCTTCATATAAACTCATAAGCTTATGGTAGCCTGATTTTGTATTTTATTTCTGTTCGGCTTTTTTTCGAGCCAACATCCTGTGCCAACGACATCCCTCTTGGTCCTCGTAAGTAACAGATTAATTTTCCGAGCAAGGTGCTCAGAATTTCCAGGCTCAAATATAAAACAGACCCGTTTCTTTTTTCTTGTAATCCACGCGCCCCATTGAATGTGCAACCTATTCAACTGGGGTGTGTCGCCGTAGGCGAGCCGTGTCAAAGAACCGCTTTGCTCTTAACCCTATGGGCCGAAGGCTAAGCAATCCAGATCAATACCCTCTGTGCTCTGCAGTGAGATCTTGCCGAAAAATGCTTGCCCCGTTAAATCTCTTTCATCTATTTAACTGGCGCTTTGAGCAGAAGTCGGTAAGCATCCATGCCAAATTGAACTCATGAATCGAAGGACTTAGCTTCCCACAAGCTCACGCTTCTTGACATGCGATAATTCCTGTGTTAGTCATTATTCATGTACAACAAATCGTACATAATGGGAGGCCCAAAAATGAGGAGTCTTACTGCTTCAGAAGCAAGGGGCGA
>JAFDDT010000231.1 GCA_019310725.1 Deltaproteobacteria bacterium
TTTGAATCCAAAATTAGGGCAAAGGCTTCAAGATGCTACCATGCAATTGGAAAATGTTCTTCGCTTGAAGGCTTTCCTGCTTTCTAGGCCTATTGAATCTTGAAAAAGATGATGCTACTACTTTTTGCCGGATATTGTGAACGTCCTAGGATTGGGTAATGCGACTGGGCAACTACGAAGGTAGGAATAAATTAAGGTATTGCTATCTCTAGTGGATGCTACCGATACAAACAGGCCCTTTTAGGTGAATTGGATGGATATGAGAAATGGTCAATCTGGACGAGATGCATAGGCAAGCGAGGGAACTCGAGCGTTCATTGCGATTACAGAGTCTGCCTCTGGCCTTGAAAATGCTCAAAAGCGAAGATGAGATGCCTGAAAAGGGACAACGCCCTGTAAAAGATATGGGGTTCCATTTGAATTTCTGTCAAGCGTTGTCCTTATCACGCCGAAATGGACTCACTATTGCTCAAAGCATGGAAGATATGTGGTGTTTTGAACCGGTGGTAGGATTTGGGTTTGTAAAACCTCCCAAGCGCTTCCTAGATGGCTATAATCGGTATCCTGCTTCTGCCCGGACCTTAGAAGCGGGATCAACTTGGGCCAGGAACATGCCACGTTTTGAGTGTGGAGTGTATTGGGGCGTCTTAACAGCTCCTTTGGAAAAGGCCAATTTCGAGCCCGACGTTTTCATAATATATGGTGCCCCGGCAAAAATGACCCAGATAATGCTAGCGAAGAATTGGTTAGATGGGAGAGACATCAGCCCCGTTCTATCCAGCCACGCCGCCTGCGTGTATTACGTTGTGCCACCGATTAAGGAAGGAAAGTGGCAAATGAGCATTCCGTGCGGAGGAGATTTAAGAAGGGCTGCGAGTGAGGATTATAATATGGTCTTTTCGGCACCCATAGAAGTATTGGGTGATTTGTTGTTGGGACTGGAGGCAATGAGAAAGGAAGGTTTTGGATTGCCTTTGCGTCTGACCCCTTCTGTCGAATATCCTCTGCCTGAAAGATATGTCCAAATCGGGCACTCTATCGGCATGGATTGGGTAAGGTAGATATTCCCTGAAAGCAAATTTAGAGAAGAAGATATCTAGAAAATGATTATGAGGCAGTTTAATCAAGGAAATTCAATCCCGGCTGGAGCCAAATCATCTTGCCTTTGCCAATCATCGACAGACTATCACAGAGAATGAATCTCCGATCGGCCAATGATCCGGGGGATTTTATTAAGTAGATTAAGGATGTCTGTGGGGACAGAATCACAAAGTGCGGTAGAGAAGCATCCTATCAAGCATGGTTAGGAGGAGGAAACCTGTTTGGACAAATCGGCTATCTGCACAAGAAAGGGGGTGATAGGAAGACAGTACAGTCTTTTTGGCGATTCATTTCCCATATGCTCTGAAACATAAAGCCATAGCCGAGTGTTAGGTGATGTGTGGGAGATGAAGCGGGCATGGTATCCAGTTTGTCAGATTAGGTCATGCCTAAATAAGAGAAACCTAAGGAGAAGAAGATATGAAAGGAGGACAGAATGAGGCATTTATCAATTAACAAATTGAATTACCTCTTGTTCGCAATTACGCTTGCAATGATGCTCTGTGCTGGCCCTGTTATTTCAAAGGCACAGGCAAAAGAAAAAGTATGGAAATTACAGATCCAGCTCTTTACCGTGCCCGGCAAGTGGGATGCCCAGTGGGTTGTTCCCATGAAGTTCGCGGAATTTATTAAGAAGCACACAAAAGGGCGAGTGGTCTGTAGTATGCATCCTGTGGGAGAGCTTGTCGGCCCTCGCGAGATATGGACCTCTGTTTCTGCCGGAACGATCGACGGCGGGGCAACCTTGAACCTTTACGAAGGCGGAACACACCCTGAATTTTGTTTTGATTTCGGGCCGATAGCTACCATTGACGAGTATTTTAAGGTTATGCATGCAGGAGCGCTCGATATACTCAGCAAACAGGCACTTCGAGAAAATGTAAGGATATTTGGGTATTTCCCCCTGGTGCCCTATGCAGCCTTTTCTATGAAAAATGAGTTTGTAAAGACCTTGGATGACCTGAAAGGCAAGAAGATACGTGGTATGGGTGGTGCCGGCAATCTTTTTCTCAAGGCGGTTGGGGCCGGTATCGTAACCTTACCTATGTCAGAGGTGCCTGCAGCATTACAGACAGGAGTGGTGGATGGCATCCATACAGGTTTGGCTGGTCTTTACGCGATGCATCTTTGGGATGTAGCTCCTTATTTCACTCCAACTAAATCTGGTTGCTTTGCTTTCCTCTTTCTTTTAGATGAGGATCTTTACAAGGAATTCCCGCCGGATATTAAGGCGGGCATAGCTTCTGCCCAGCGTGACTTGGAGCAGTGGTATCCGATATACGATAGAGACTTTCGTAATGCAATTATTAAGGATACTGAGCAGAAGGGCGTGAAATGGTATTTCCTAAGTCCTAAGGAAGATGATCGTTGCAGAGAACTCCTTTCTGATGCAAGCGTTTCCTGGGTGACGAAAAGGGAACCCGATATTGGCAGGAAATTATATGCCATTATCGAAAAAACTACAGGACAGAAAGTCCTGAAGTGATTAAAAGGTATAGGCTTCTGAGAAGTGGTTGAAAAAATAGACCATGTCAAGGCCTTCAAAGGATTGTAATGAATTTCCTCATGGAGGCCTTGACATGCTTTGAGGATCATGGGCATGAACGGACTGTGTCATTTCGGGCAACCTATGGTAGCCGGCACGGTATGGTTGGGTGGATCGATTTGCTGTGCAATTCCCGATGGAGTATAGTAGTTAATATCGGTATTCACAACATGATTTCAAAATTATGCTAGCCTAAAAACATGAGTGTAGGCCTATAAAATAAACGCCTCAGAGATAAGGAGTTAGTTAGGTATGGAATGGTATTTTGGGGCAGGGCTTGTAGCTCTTGCAATCTTAACTCTTTTGGCGATGCGGATGCCTCTCGGGTTTGTGTTTGGTGTAGTAGGTGCCGCGGGCATTGTCATAACCACAGGACGTTTCAGTGTATTGACTGCGGTTGCCCAGAGCTTGCACGATATGCTGAGTGATTTTGTGCTGATAACGGTACCTCTATTTGTTTTGATGGCAGAGCTGTTATCTGCAGGTGAGTTTATCCCTGAATTATATACCAGCTTTGAAAAGTTGGCGGGACGTCTGCGGGGCTCGCTATCCATTGCCACAATTGTTGCAAGTGCAATGTTTGCTGCGGTGTGTGGATCTAGTTATGTGACAGCTGCCTCATTGGGCAAGATGACACTACCTGAGATGCTTGACCGTGCTTATAAGAAAGAGCTCGCATCAGGTAGCGTTGCTGCTGGTGGCAGTCTTGGTATTCTTATTCCTCCAAGCCTGGCATTTGTTATATATGGTTATATGAGTGGGGCATCAATTGCAGCCCTTTTTATTGCCGGTATCATACCAGGGTTCATTTTGGCCGGTCTTTTTGTGGTGTCCATCATCGTTTGGACAAAGCTATCACCTGCCATAGCGGGGACGGGATATCGGGTGAGTTGGGGGGAGAAATTTCGCAGCTTAATCAAAATCATCCCTGTTGCTCTGTTGGCAGTTTTTCTGCTGGCTATTATTTACTTAGGAATGTCTACACCTGCTGAAGCTGCTGCGTTAGGCTGTCTTTTTTCCGTGCTATTGTGCCTATTTTACAGAAAACTGAAATGGAAGATGTTAATCGAAGGCGTTCGGCGAACAGTAGCAACCAGTGGCTTTCTATTACTGCTTATGGGTACTGCTAAGATATTGGGGTTTATGATGGCAAAGGCAGGAATAATGTACGGACTTCAGGGGATTCTTACAGCGCTTCCCAAGTCGATTTTTGTCCTTGTTCTTTATTTCACGGTAGCATTTATGGGGTTATTCTTAGAGGGCACAAGTATAATCGTTTTGACGACCCCAATTTTTGCCCCAGCCGTCAGTGCTGTTGGGCTAGATCTGGTATGGTATGGTGTTGTTCTAGTATTATTCATTGAGATAGCACTGCTTACACCCCCGGTTGGGATGAATTGCTATATTGTTGCCGAGATAGGGAAATCTTTCGGGATTAAGCTTGAGGATGTTTTTAGAGGTGTTATGCCTTTTTTGATCGCATTGGCAATTGCCGTAGTCCTCGTTACTTTATTGCCGAATTTGGCACTATGGCTTCCCTCAACTATGAGGTAGATGTTAGATGGTCCAAATTGCCTACAAATGGATAATAGGGGCGGTCAAGGTAATCTCGGCAGTAAGCATTGCACTAATGACATTGTTCACAGCCTATGAGGTGGTAGTGCGGGAATTATTTGGGAAGCCAACTATTTGGACTAATGAGATCACCTCCTATCTGCTTATCTGGTTTGGCTTACTAGGGATAATTTATGCCTATGATAAGGGAACCCATGTGAGTGTCGACATTATTTACCGGCGCATGAATGTGCGAAACCAGACACTTTTTGACATCGTAACAGCGACTCTGATGCTTGCCTTTGCGTTATGTTTTTGCATGTATGGCTATAAGTATTGGTGGCTTGCATATTCCAGAGGTTGGAGACATTTTGGAATGTTGGATGTCCCGATGAGTTACACCCGCATATCCTTACCAGTAGTTGGTCTGTTATTGGTCTTTCAGTTTGCTATCGTACTGTATGATCGCATAAAAGCGCTTAGATCAACATGAAGGGCATAAACCGCAGTTGTGAGGAAGAGTAGGGCACCTACTTCTGTGAGAGATTGCATTAACCTTTTAGCCTAACAACCTTTATGTGTTAAGGGTTTTCATGAATACTTATACGATTATACCACTAATACTCTCCAAGGTAGTAAGCGAAATGGGCCCGATGACATATCTAGCATATCCGGGTCAGCCTATTGTTCGGCCATATGTGATGTGGTACATTCAGGCGGGCGATAAGCATGTTCTGGTGGACACTGCTATCGAGGCGGAAGACTACAGAAATTACCATCCTGGATTCAAGGATATGCCATTTGAACCAACACAGAGCTTTGAGGAGGCCCTGGCTAAGGTTGATTGCCTA
>JAFDDT010000232.1 GCA_019310725.1 Deltaproteobacteria bacterium
CGGGCGGGCCCACTCATCTAAACTATGTGGGGCATAATCGTAAAAAAAAGATACCCATACCCTGCAAGAGGCTTAGAAATCAATAGCCTTAGGTTTCACTATGACGTGGCCCTGTAGGCAACGGCCTGAAACGATTTGACGGTATAGTTTAATCAAATACCAAATCTTTTATTGAATTTAGCTAAAGTTATTGGTAGGCTAATATGTTATTGAGGGTGAATAGATCTGAAAAATGAAAGGAGGTGAAGACAGGTTTTTTTGCAATTTCTAATGTCAAGAAAGGAGGGTGAGAGAATGAAAAGAGTTTTTGTATTGGCCTCAATGGCTTTTTTTGCGGTCTTTTTTGCAGCCATGCCCGGGTATGGTGCCGATGTATCTAAGGGAATTCATATTGGGAATGCCGGTGCCTTTACCGGAGATGCCGCTGCGCCCTGCATGGAAATCTTCAACTCGTCTCAGGTTGCTGTGGATGAGTGGAATCAAAAGGGTGGTATTCACGGTGTGAAAGTCAAACACATCATGGGAGACGATGCCATGGATCCTGCCCAGGGACTCAATGTCGCCCAGAAATTCTGTTCTGACAAATTGATGTACGGCGTGATTGGGCCTCCTATGAGCCATATTGCCCAGGCTACCATGAAGACATATGGTGGCTGTAATCTTGCCTGTATTACGACAGCTGCTTCTAAACCCAGTCTGACCGACCAGGGCTACAAGCACTTTTTCAGGGTCAATGCCAGAAACGATGCTCATGGGCCGAATTGCGCCCTGTTTATGAAGAACTACCTTAAGGCAAAGCGGATAGCCATCCTCAATGAGAAGGTAGCGTACTGCGAAAATCTGGCAAGTGAGACGATCAGGGCCCTTAAGAAGCTGAGAATAGCGGATATCATGCAGGACACCATTGTCGGAGGATCCAAGGATTTTTCGCCTGTCTTGACAAAGGTCAAGGCCTTCAAACCCGATGTGCTCTTCTTTATTGCCACTGCTGCTCCGGATCAGGCCATCGGCGTGCGGCAGGCAAAGGAGTTGGGCATAGAGGCTACCTTCTTTGGAACCGAGGGGGCCCGTGATAAGAAAGATTTTATCGAGGCCTCCGAGGGCGCAGCAGAGGGTGCTTATGTGTATCACTTTGGGCCGGATATCTATTCCATCCCGGAGGCGGCCAGCTACGTCAAGAGATTTGAGAGCACATACGGTGTACTCAGTGGTTTTGGTCCGCCTGCGTATGAGGCCATGAATATCTTGCTGACAGCCATGGATAAGGCTGCCAAAGACGGAGATATTAGCCGGGAGGAGGTGCGGAAGTACGTATCCCAGACCGAAAATTATAAGGGAATCCTTGGCTTCCCCGTTACCTTTGACAACAAAGGGGATCTGGAAGGTGGCGCCACCTATTTCTTTCGGGTTGTTGGGAAAGACTTTAAACAAGTTGCTGTTATGACCGGTAAATAGCGGTATGTCAGCTAAAGGCCCTAACCAAGTCATCTGGTTAGGGCCTTCCTTTTTCACTTCTCCCTGCAAAAGGTAGGCGACATGGATGTATATCTTCAACAATTACCCCAGCAACTGGTAAACGGTCTTACCATCGGGGGTGTGTATGCGCTTATTGCCATTGGTTATACCATGGTATATGGCATCCTGTTTATGCTCAATTTTGCCCACGGTGAGGTCTACATGATTGGTGGTTTTGCCGGGTGGTGGGTGCTCCATTTGTTGACCAGAAATAGCATGCCTATCATGAACGCTGCCATTGTGATATCCCTCATGCTCATCATTGCCATGGCCGTCACCGGATTGCTGGGGATGATGATTGAACGATTTGCCTATCGTCCACTCCGAAAGGCCCCGCGCCTCAACCTGCTTCTGAGCGCCCTTGGGGTTTCGATATTCTTGCAGAATCTGGTTCTGAACTACCAGGGGGCCGAAATACGCTTTTTCCATGTATCTTCCCTCATTGCAGAGAGTATCCGTGTGTTTCATATAGGAAATGTTGTGCTATCCTTTACGAGGATACTGGTCATCTGTGTTACCTTCCTGCTCATGGCCCTCTTGACCGTAATGGTAAAGAAGACAAAGGTCGGCAAGGCCATGCGTGCTACCGCCCAGGATACGGAAGCAGCAACCTTTATGGGCATCGATGTGGACAGGATTATTGTTCTCGTGTTCCTGGTTGGATCGGCACTAGGGGGAGCAGCCGGAACGCTTGTTGGGTTGCTCTTCACCCAGGTTGATTACTATGTGGGATTTCAGGCAGGCCTGAAGGGATTTACGGCTGCTGTGCTGGGAGGTATTGGGAATATCTTTGGCGCCATGATGGGCGGTATCATGCTTGGCTTGCTCGAATCCCTGGCAACGACATTTTTTCCTTCTGCCTATAAGGATGTGGTAGCCTTTGTGATTCTTATCCTCGTTCTCATATTCAGGCCATGGGGTCTGATGGGTGAGAAGATCCCGGAAAAGGTCTGATGGATAACTATTTCGTTAAGACTGATTTGAACAAGAAACAGAGGCTGGCACTCTATGGGTCCATAGGGGTTATTCTTGCTGGCGCACCCCTCATAATGCCGAACGATTACTGGCTGAGAATCTATACCATGAGCGGTCTTTACGTCATGCTTGCCCTCGGCCTGAACGTGGTAGCAGGATTTGCCGGTATACTGGACATGGCATATGTTGCCTTTTTCGGTATTGGGGGCTATACCTTTGCCCTTTTATCTTCCAGCCAATTCAACATTCACCTGCCGTTCCTTTTGGTTCTTCCCATAGCAGCATTCATAACCATGGGATTTGGGTTTGCCCTGGGCTCAACCAGCATGCGCTTGAAGGGGGATTATCTCGCAATTGTCACCCTGGCATTCGCCCAAATCTTCAAACTCATGTTGCTCAACCTGGACCGGCCTGTCAATATCACCGGCGGTGTCAATGGTATCTATAACCTTGACCCCATCAACATTCTTGGGTTCAAGCTTATTTCCCCTGTGGCCCATTCCTACCTCATCTGGTTTTCGGCCATTATTGTGATCACAGGATCTTTCCGGATCAAGAGATCACGCTACGGTAGAGGCTGGCAGGCAATTCGCGAGGATGAACTTGCGGCAGAATCAATGGGCGTTAACACGACATGGATGAAACTCATGGCATTTGCCGGAGGGGCATTCATTGCAGGCGTAACGGGCGCATTGTTTGCCTCTTTTCAGGACTCTGTTTTCCCTAACAACTTTGATTTTCCACAACTGGTGATCGTTTACTGCATGGTCATCTTAGGGGGTCTCGGTAACATCGTTGGTGTGATCTTGGGTGCTGTTCTGCTTTCTATCCTGCCTGAGTTTCTCAGGGAATACGGCGCATATCGGATGATGTCATATGGTCTTATCTTGATTGTGCTAATGGCATTGAGACCCCAGGGCATCATGGGAGAAATCAAATTTCTTGTGAAAGGGAGACGGCGACCGGACAAAGATGAGTCCGGGCTTCTCAGGTCCTCCACAGAACTATACTATGAAGAAAAAGAACGGGCAATAGAGAAGCACAGGAAAAGATACTCAAAGGGTGATCGCATCATACTCGAACTGAAGAATGTAACACAGAACTTTGGTGGACTTAAAGCAGTCGACAACCTGAGCCTTAAGCTTTTTGAAAAAGAGGTGTTGAGCATAATTGGACCAAATGGGGCCGGAAAAACAACCCTGTTCAACCTGATTTCCGGCATATACTCTCCAAGTTCTGGTTACATTCTTTTTGAAGGCTCTGATATTGCGGGTTTAAGGCCCCATGAGGTAGTGAAAACAGGTATTGCGCGAACGTTTCAAAACCTCAGGCTCTTTAGCACTATGAGTATACTCGACAACGCCAAGGTGGCACAATTCTGTCGAACAAAATGTGGGCCCCTCTCAATCCTTCTTCATCTCCCTATTTATTGGAAAGAGGAGGCCCAGACAGAGACAAGGGTAAAGGAGGTGCTGGGTCTTTTTGGAGCCAGGCTCACTGGCTACCGATTTGACCAGCAGGCAATTTCTCTGTCCTTTGCGAATAGAAGGCGCCTCGAGATTGCTCGAGCGATATCTACAAACGCCAAGGTGCTGATGCTTGATGAGCCGTCAGCAGGGATGAACCCGCAGGAGACCATAGAGATAACCAACTTTATTAAGAGCCTTAGAGACGTTTATGGTTACACGATACTTATGATAGAGCATAAACTCAATGTAGTCAGGACAATTTCTGATCGAGTAATCGCTCTTGATTATGGTAAAAAAATTGCAGAAGGAAACTATGAAGAGGTAGCGGGTAATAAGCAGGTGATTGAGGCCTACCTGGGACGGAAAGGGCATTGATATATGAATACAATCCCTATTCTAGAGCTGGAAAATGTTGACACCTACTACGGGAGTATTCAGGCATTATATGACATCGATATAGTGATATATGATGGAGAGCTGGCGTGCCTTCTAGGTGGAAATGCCTCAGGAAAATCTACAGTTCTCAAGACGATTCTTGGGGTATGCAACATCAGAAAGGGAATGGTGAAACTCAACGGCGAAAGAATAGATGGAAAGCCAACAAAACATATCATATCCAAGGGCGTTGCCATCGTTCCTGAAAATCGAAGAATTTTTCCTAGATTGAGTGTTCTCGAAAACATGGAAATGGGGGCTTACCTTAGAACAGACAAGACTGAGGTGAAAAGGGACATCGAGAGGATGTTAGGTCTCTTCCCCAGACTCAAAGAGCGGCTCCATCAACCCGGTATTACCTTGAGTGGGGGAGAACAGCAAATGCTTGCCATGGCGCGGGCCCTGCTCTCCAACCCCAAGATACTTCTGATGGATGAACCTTCCATGGGCCTTGCCCCCATTCTTGTGGATCAACAGTTTGATCTGATCCATAAGGTCAACCAGCAAGGAACCACTGTTTTTGTGGTAGAGCAAAATGCTACTATGGCACTTTCAATCGCAGATCGAGGGTACGTGCTTCAAACCGGCTCCATCGTGCTCGCCGATACTGCCCAGGGTCTTCTCAATAATGAAATGATGCAGAAGGC
>JAFDDT010000037.1 GCA_019310725.1 Deltaproteobacteria bacterium
CGACCTGATTGCACAGCAAAAAAGGCTCCCCATCCCTTCCATTTTCACCCTTCTGGATGGTTTTATTCCCTTGGCCTCCATGAAGCATTTTGAAAAGGCAGTTCAGAAGATCGCGGCCACCACCGTTGCCGATGCCATGACACCAAACCCGGTTACCGTCCAGACCGACACGGGTATTGAAGAATTGGCCAGTCTCATGGTGGATAAGAATTTCCACACGCTTCCTGTAGTTGATGAGGGGAAGCTTGTAGGGGTAGTGGGAAAGGAGGACGTACTAAAAACCCTCACCTCAGGGTCAGAATCGAGATGACCTGCAGACCCCTGGAGAACAATTTTCCTAAATATAGGTGACGGATCTAAAGGCATTGTTGAGATGAAAATCGCCAGCTTTAATACCAATGGCATACGGGCACGCCTTTCTATCATAAGAGAATGGTTAGAGACGGAAAGGCCAGATGTATTGTGTATCCAGGAGACAAAGGTACAGGATCAGGATTTTCCCAGAGAACCCGTTGAAGATTTAGCCTACCATTGCACGTTTCGGGGACAGAAGTCTTTTAATGGTGTTGCCATAATCAGCAAAACTCCACCAACATCCGTATCCTTTGGCTTCGGTGATGGGGACGCTAAAGAAGAACCCAGAATGATAACCGCGGTTATTGATGGTATTCCCGTCGTTAATACTTACATACCCCAGGGAACCGCACCTGATTCAGAGAGATTTCAATACAAACTGGAGTGGTTTCAGCGGCTCCACGATTATTTTTCAACACATTTTCAACCGAGTGAACCCCTGGTATGGTTAGGGGATTTTAACGTGGCCCCGGAACCGATAGATGTGTACGATCCTGAAAAACTCTTGGGGAGCGTGTGCTTTCATCCTGATGAGCACAAGGCCCTTGCAGCTGTTAGGTCCTGGGGCTTTGTAGATGTATTTCGCAAGCACCACCCTGATGAAAAGGCCTATACCTTCTGGGACTACAGAATTCCTTATGCGGTGCGCCGAGGTCTTGGGTGGAGGGTAGATCATATTTGGGCTACACAATGTCTTGCAGAAAAATGCAAACGGGCATGGATAGATGTCAGTCCAAGGCAATTAGAAAAACCTTCTGATCACACCTTTATATTGGCAGAATTTGAGATATGATGGCGTCAGTTGACCGTGGTCCGTTGTCCGTGGATAAAAACAATCAATCCGCCTCCGGTGGGGAAGCCCCGTCACCGTGCGTGATAACCGTAATAGGCGATATTCTGAGTGAAACAGCCCTCCTCGAAAACACAAGAGAAAAACTAAGAAATAACCTTTTGTAGAAGCGGCAACAGCATGTGGTGATAGAGGTTATCCCACATGTAGTTTCGCATAGTATGGCGGAACATCTGATGGGGCTTGAGATCGCTGATAAAGTTGAGGATTTTGTCTGCGATTTGTTCAGGCGAGTCTTTTAAGGAAAAATACTGGACATTCTCTTTGCCAATCTCTTTAAAAGGAGAAATATCGGAGCAGACAATTGGTAATTTTAATATGCCTGCTTCTAAAAGCGGAATGCCAAACCCTTCCCCAAGGCTGGGTATGAATAATACATCGGCAATCAGGTAGAAATCCCTCATGACAATAGTATCCCCGGTTAACTCTTTGCCGCTCACAGAGAAATGCTCTGCTGCAATGAGAATGTCTGTTTGAATATGCAATTGTTCGCTCAATTTCCGCAATTTGCAGTAATATTCAGTGGTGTCTTTCTCATGTGGATCGTATGCGCCTGTCAGCAGCAGCCGGGCGTGCACCCCCTTTTCCTGCAAGGCCTTTACCACCTGGATAGAAAGCTCAATATTTTTCCGGGGATGCAACCTGCAAGGTTGCACCATCAGAAGCTCGGCTTCAAGAAGGCGTTTTTCCCTAATCATGTTAATCGTATTGGGTGACAGATTGAAGAAGGCGGTGGGATCGATTCCATCCGGGATAAAACGAATCCTCTTTTTTGTGCCATATAGGTCCTGAAATTGGCTTCTCCTTTCTTCAGAGATGGTAACATAATAAATTTTAGGGTTGTAATCTTTCAGGATATTCCATTGCTCTCCTTTTAGATCGAGGCGAGGCGGGTCATAGAAATAAGGAGAGTCATGGTTCCAGCTCACCACCCTTATATTTCGGTTATTCGCCAGCCCATGAACGGCAACGGTTAAGGGAAGATTGTAAGGCATGGTGAGAACATTGTGGGCGATGAGGACATCAAAGGGCTCTAATGCCAAAACAAGATAGGTGAAGATTTCTTCAGCACAGGATTCCAATTCACAGGATTTTTTCGTTAGGTTTTTTTGGATTTGGAGAATTCTTGGGTTACAAGAGTTCAGCAATGAATTGAGTTCTATATCATAATCATCGGTAAATACTCCGCCATCGCCTGCAAATACCTTTACCCTATGGTTGTATCGCTTGAACAGAGAGGCATGCTGGCGAATGATCTCTTCAACACCACCAACAACAGGGGGACAGGTGTAATGGAGTAAGGCAATATTGAATCGCTTCATGTGGCGCCTTTTATCAAAATGTCTGTAGCAAATGCATCAATTTCTCTTCCAACACCTCATAGGAAAAATATTTCTTACCTATCTGGTAATTGTGCTCAACCATCTCCTCCAGCCTATTTTTATCCCTTAATATCTGTTGAATTTGCGCGACAGCCTTGGAAGAGACAAAACCATCCATAACGATTACATCAAATCCGATTGGTTCTATGTCTGCAATGTAGATGGAGTATCGATTAACCACTATAGGTTTTTTGTAGTAGATTGTTTCCAGAAAGGCATTCCCAAAACCCTCATATCCGCTAGGGTATGTGACCAAGTCGGCATTCTGGTAAATATCTGCAACAGAGAAAAGTTTTCGCCGGTTTTCAGATACAGTTCTCTGTGAGGCTATCAAATGATCAATACGCACGAGCTTTACACCCATACTTTGGCTATAATCTTCAATTCGCTCGTAATAGTCATCGCCCTCATCTTCCATTCCATGGGAGATGACTAGCGCTGGATTGGGTAATCTCATATCTCTCACAATTTCAATAGAACGTTCAATCCATTTGCGGGGCACAATCCTTGTTGGTTGCAAAATAAAAAGGTCATCCTCTTGTAAACCAATTCTCTGCCGCAAATCATTGCAATAATCATCCAGTGGTGGGGGCTCGGTTGCAAAATCCAAAACATTAGGAATGAGTATATTTGAAATCCCTCTCCTATAACTCAACTGTTCAGATGCAAGAGAGTTTATAACACCATGCCGAATTGAAGGCAGGTGAGGAGGGAAGGCCATATTAAGATAATCCCTGCAGGAGTTTATCAGAAATCTAGGTCTCTCCCAGGAGAAGTCGTGGTGATGAGCGATTGTAGGAACGCATGTTTCGGCAATAAACTCGGTAATTGCAAGACCAAGAGGGATGTTCATGGGTATAGCCAGGGCATTCTCAGGAATGATTAAATCTACATCATACTTTTTAACAAAATCATACAGAGCCTCTTTTAGCTTATCCTTGATTTTCTGGACAGTCTCTGATGTCTCTCGTCTTCGATCTTTTTTGCCAAATAGATCACTGTTAATTTTTTCAATCACTGGATGTTCAAAATGGGCTTCTTCCACAAGAAAAGATTTTTCTGGGTCCCTGTCTGAAACCCCGGCAAAATAGAAACAATTGAATCTATTTCTTTCAAATACATCTGCCCATTTCTGGATCTCCAGAGAAACCCCATCTGTTCCAGCAATTCTTGTTGAGATAAAACCTATGTTTTTAATACGATCGGAAGGATTTTTGTACATAGCCATAATTCAGCACCTACCCCTTTAGAAAATGAAAAACACTGAGCCTCTTTACTTTTTTAGCTTAACGGTGCCCATAAGGAGATGAACTATTTTCAAAACTGCACCATTCAATCTCCACTGGTTTTTTCGTTCGTACAAGATACTATTCTTTGTCGCTTATACCAGATATTATAATATAATTCTACGCGGACGGTAAGCTCTTTTCCGTCGATCCACAAGACCCTCCCTCAAAGCGGGATCGGGCAAAAACCCAGCCCTCCGTGCGTGCTCAAGGAAATCGTATCCGGGACGTGAGCCAATAGGATTTCTGGACGTGCTTTTTCTTTACAAAAAAGCTTTATCAGATTATGTTTCAGGCTGCAGATCTCGAAGAGAATCTTGAACTTAGCTAAGGAGCGATCAATGACTCAGATAAGCGAAGGTGTTTATTTCATTAAGGGGCAAGATGAGTTTATTCCTGACTCACATACCTATGTCGTTGGAAAGCTCACTTCTCAGGATCTTACACTCATTGACCCAGGCCTCATGGGCAAAGCCAGGTACAAGATACAAGCTATCCTGGATATGGGAATCGAGCTTACGGCGATTAAGAGGATTATCATGACCCATACGCACCTGGATCATATAGGGTGTCTCGCGGAAGTCAGAAAGGAGATTCCGTGGGCAGAACTATGGGTGCATGCCACAGAGGCGGCACCGCTAGAAGAGGGTGATGAGAGAATCGTGTATGGTATGGAGATGTTCAAGAATATGTGCCAGATGCAATACAATCTTAAGCCAGGTGCCTTTACCTTTCAAGTCGACCGAAAACTTGAGGAGGGTGACAATCTTGACCTGGGCGGCACATCCTGGGAGGTGATCTATATCCCAGGGCATTCCCCTGGGAGTGTAGGGTTATACGATCGGTCAGAAAAGATCCTCATGCCTGGTGACGTGGTTTATGCTGATTATGCGATTGGTCGTTTTGATCTTCATGGTGCAAATGGTCCAGAGCTCAAGAATTCCCTGCTGCAGCTTGGAGAGCTCGAGGTGAATACCCTCTTGCCTGGCCATAACCGGATTGTTCAAAGTCTTCCCCCTGGATATATAACAGATACAGCCAAGCAATGGGCACCATATCTTGCATAGAGATGATGTTAGTTGTCAGTTGTCCGTTGTATTTACAAACAGTTATTACGTTGTTGCTAGAGATATGCGATATGCGATGTGGGATATGAAACGCAAGTCACAAATGGCATAGAGCATGATGCAACATAAAACCCAACAAAACCAATAAACTCAACAGACCCAAAAAACAAAGACAACGGACCTTATTATGAAACGGTTTCGACAGAGATATTATGATTTTTTTTCGCATATTTACGACCGTTTCGTTGCCCTCCATTCTGCTGACAGGGGTGCACGGCTCCGATATTTTTTGGCAGATAAAACGGGACTGTGCAGAGGTGATAAAGTGCTCGACATCTGTACCGGCACAGGAACACTCTTGCATTACCTCAGAGAGAAGGTGCAGGGAGAAGGTCTTGTTGCAGGAGCAGATTTCTCCATTGGGATGCTCAGGGCAGGTAAATCAAAGATACCCGATCATGATACCATCTTCTTGGTAATGGCTGATGTAGCATGCCTGCCCTTTAGGGACGTAGTCTTTGATGCGGTAACCTGTTCACATGCATTCTATGAATTGAAAGGAGAAACACAGAATAGGTGCCTGCAGGAGATAGGCAGGATACTCAAGTCTGGCAGGCCCTTTCTCATGATGGAACACGATGTTCCCAAGAGCTTTCTGGTGAGAATGCTCTTCTATCTTCGATTGGTGTCCATGGGCCCGCACAAGGCCCGTGAGATCGTGCGGCATGAAAGAGAGCTGTTGTTGAGATATTTTAGATCTGTTGAAAAGATTCCCACACCCACGGGCAGGTCCAAGGTGATGATCTGTAAAGGGTAGACATGCAGACCGTTAACGACTTAGGTGAGTGGAAATTGCCTGCCAATTTACCCCCAACATATTTTGAAGCGGAAAAGCGCTACAGGGAGGCCAAAACTGCGGCCGAGGGGGTTGCTGCCCTTGAAGAGATGCTCGCAATCATGCCGAAACACAAGGGTACAGACAAACTCAAGGCCGACCTGAGACGCCGCATTTCAAAACTCAAATCCAAACAGCAACAAAAAAAGAAGATAGGGAGACGAGATAGGAGTTACACTATTGAAAGGGAAGGAGTGGGCCAGGCTGTACTTCTGGGTACACCAAATGTTGGCAAATCCGCGCTGGTCGCAGCCCTCACTAATGCAGATCCACCAGTGGCCGATTTCCCCCATTCCACCTGGAAGCCCACACCCGGCATGATGTATTTTGAAAACGTGCAAATTCAACTTATTGATATGCCTCCTGTCAGCAAAGAACATACAGAACCCTGGCTTCTTGATATGGCCCGGAGAGCAGACATAATACTCGTTGTAGTGGATGTACAAACAGATCCAATGCAGCAGCTGGAAGAAACGGTTTCCTTTCTCAAAGATAATAGGATAGCACCCCTTGGAATGGCAGATCTTTATGGGGTAACAGATCGCTGGACCTTTGTATCCTTCCTGGTTGTTGCAAACAAGAGTGATGACCAATCCACCGAAGAAAATTTTGAGATCTTTAAGTCTCTTGTTGAGGATGATTGGTCTCTGATACCAGTTTCAGCAAAGACCGGACACAATTTTGATTTGCTAAGAGAAACCCTGTTTACCAATTTAGAAATCATAAGGGTTTATACCAAGATACCGGGCAAGGAGCCAGATCGAAAGGCCCCTTTCGTGCTGAAAAAGGGCTCTCGATTAGAGGATCTTGCTTCTAAAATCCACAAGGATTTCTTGGAAAAACTGAAGTATGCTAAGGTATGGGGAAAGGATGTTTACGATGGCCAGATGGTGCAAAGAGACCATGTTCTCCAGGACGGTGATATTGTTGAGCTCCATATGTAAGCATGTAGATGCACTTATTGGTTGACAGAACGTTTTCACCCGCTCATTACTCATCTTCCCGGGAGTCGTTTTACTCTCCTTCGCCAGAATGCCCCGTCTTCTAAGACGGGGATGAATGGCGAGGAGAGCCCTCCGAAGCTTTAGCGAAGGAGGGCTAAAGGCTATGGAGAGTTTCACCATCCATTATGAGGATGCGCCGCTCTTCAGAGCGTCGCGGCTTCACCCAGCTCTAAGAGTTTCTTAGATTTTGAGTGTTTAGTAAAGCATCCCTCCAACGTTTTCTACTCCCTATTTCTTATTGACAGAAGATCGAAAAGCGAAGGATAATAACAAGTTAGAAAAACATTTAGATTGAGCTTTTTTATGGATGAGCTTCCTCTCATAGCTATAACCATGGGTGACCCTGCCGGAATAGGGCCTGAGATAATCTCAAAGGGGTTACTGGGGGATGATATTTACCAGGTATGCAGGCCACTTGTGCTGGGAGATATGGATGCCCTTACCGTTGTCTCTAAAACTATTGGATCGCTTCCGTTTCAATTGATATCAACCCCCATAGAGGTTATTGGGAGACCGGGCAAGATACCTGTGATGTCTGTTTCAAACCTTCGGGAAGATTCCTGCATACCAGGGCAGCCGACTGTTGCCGGTGGGAAGGCCATGGTTGAGTATATTGTAAAGGCCGTAGAACTTACTAAGAGCAGTCAGGTATCGGCAATGGTTACCTGCCCCATTAACAAAGAGCTCATGCATCGTGCTGGTTACAAGTTTGACGGACATACTGAACTTCTGGCCCACCTTACCCATACAGAGGATTACGTTATGATGCTGGCAGGTGAAAGGCTCAGAGTATCGCTTGTGACGGTCCACTGCGCCTTACGAGAAGTTCCGCAAAGATTGAATAAGGCGTTGATTGTAAAAACAATAACCATAACCTACCGCGCCCTGGAACGAGATTTTTCTATTACAAGGCCTCGGGTGGCAGTAGCTTCCTTGAACCCTCATGCCGGGGAATCAGGTCTGTTTGGCCTTGAAGATGAAAGAATAGTGAAACCAGCAGTGGAAGCGGTAAGAGATGGTGGCTTGCTTGTGGATGGACCCCTTCCGGCCGACACCATATTCTACCATGCAAGCAATGGCAGATATGATGCAGTTGTTGCCATGTACCATGATCAGGGCCTAATCCCCTTAAAATTGCTTCATTTTTCTGAAGCAGTGAATATAACCCTTGGCCTTCCCATAATACGCACCTCTGTTGACCATGGCACTGCCTACGATATTGCCGGAAAAGATATGGCTGACCCATCTAGCCTTGTTGCGGCCATAAAGATGGCTGCTAGGATTGCCGAGGCCAGGAAAAGGAAAGAACGGAGAGGTCGTTAGATTCGTTTGACTAGTTTACTGGTCTTTCAAACCAACCAATTGAACCAGTTCAACCAACAAAACAAGATAAGGCTTATGTCTTCAAAGGATATTGTCATCAAAGGCGCCAGGGAGCACAATCTCAAAAATATTGATGTTACTATCCCCCGGAACAAGCTCGTGGTTATCACAGGTGTGTCTGGTTCCGGCAAGTCAACCCTTGCCTTTGACACGATCTATGCCGAGGGCCAGAGGCGGTATGTAGAGTCGCTGTCAACATATGCCCGGCAGTTCTTGGAACAGATGGATAAACCGGAATTGGACTCTATTGAAGGGCTTTCCCCTGCCATCTCTATTCAACACCGGTCTACCAGCAAAAACCCCAGGTCAACGGTAGGTACTGTTACGGAGATCTATGATTATCTCAGGCTTCTCTTTGCCCGGATTGGGCATCCCTTTTGTCCATACTGCAACGTTTCTATTGCATCCCAGTCTGTTCAACAGGTTGTTGATCAGATCATGGAATTTGAGGAGGGGAGCAAGATTCAGATTTTATCCCCGGTGGTAGACGGCAAGAAAGGAGAACACGTAAGCCTGTTTGAACATTTGAGAAAGCAAGGTTTTGTAAGGGTTCAGGTAGATGGAGAGATCATGCTCCTTGAATCTGACATCAGGCTGGATAAAAACAGGAAGCATTCTATCAGGGTCGTTGTTGATAGATTGATAGTAGGCAAAGCCATAAAAAGAAGGCTGACCGATTCCATGGAGCTGGCATTTGCTCTATCGGACGGGTTGGCTCTTGTGGATCTCATAGGCGAGAGGGAGTATTTTTTTAGCCAGAGGGCTTCATGTCCGAACTGTGGGTTTAGCCTTCCACCGTTAACTCCCCAGATGTTTTCCTTTAATAATCCCATCGGAGCCTGCACGGAATGTGGCGGTCTCGGAACCAAGATGTATTTTGATCCAGAATTGATTGTTCCTGACGCAGATCTTTCTTTACGGGAGGGGGCAATTGCCCCATGGGCCAATAGGCACTCTCTCTATTTTCAACAGATGCTCGAATCCATCACCCACCATTATCAGGTTGATATATATACACCTTTTAGAGAACTGCCCGAGCATGTTCAAAGGGTTCTTCTTTACGGTTCAGGAAAGGAGGAGATCAGCTTTTCCTTTGACAGGAATGATAGGCGCCATTTTTACAAGAAACCTTTTGAGGGCGTCATACCAAATCTTAACAGGAGGTACCATGAGACTAATTCATCCATTTCCAGACAAGAGATCGATCGGTTCATGAATATCAGGCCCTGCCCTCAATGCAATGGAGTCCGATTACGGCCGGAAAGTCTCGCTGTAAAGGTTGATGGAAAATCTATATCTCAGGTAACCTCATTTTCCATTGATAAAGCCCTGGGCTATTTTGAGGGGTTGAAACTCACCGAAAAAGAGGAAATCATCGGCGGGCGAATACTCAAAGAGATCATTAAAAGGCTTGGGTTCTTAAAGAGCGTGGGCCTGGGTTACATCTCGGTTGATAGGTCTGCATCTACCCTGTCAGGCGGAGAAGAGATGCGGATCAGGCTGGCCACCCAGATCGGATCAGGTCTATCTGGCGTACTGTATGTATTGGATGAACCGACCATTGGATTACATCACAGGGACAATAACAAACTTCTGCAGACCCTTAAGCGACTGAGGGAGTTGGGCAATACGGTGCTGGTTGTAGAGCACGATCCTGAAACCATCCTCTCAGGCGATCACGTTATAGATATGGGGCCGGGGGCTGGCCAGATGGGTGGACAGGTGATATTTACCGGCAGGCCAGCTGAGCTCGTCAAAGAAGAAGGATCATTAACTGGCCAGTATCTTTCAGGAAGGCTCTCCATTCCTGTTCCAAAAACGAGAAGGAAGGGTAACGGAAAGGAGGTAGTTATTGAAGGAGCAGCAGAGAACAACCTGAAAGGAATTGATGTTGCTATTCCTTTGGGGGCATTCACTTGTATCACCGGCGTTTCAGGCTCTGGCAAAAGCAGCCTGATTAACCAGATTTTCTATCCTGCCCTGGCCCAAAAACTGTACCAATCAAAGGAAAGGGTTGGCCGGGTGAAGAGGATAAGGGGTATAGAGTATCTGGATAAGGTCATTAACATAGATCAGAGCCCTATTGGAAGAACACCAAGGTCCAACCCGGCCACGTATACCGGGGTTTTTATCCATATCCGGGACCTTTTCGCAATGCTACCGGAGTCAAAGGTCCGGGGATATAAATCTGGTAGATTCAGTTTTAATGTAGATGGCGGAAGGTGTGAGGCTTGCAGGGGTGATGGGATCATCAAGATTGAGATGCATTTCCTGCCGGATGTGTATGTTACCTGTGATGTGTGTAAAGGGTTGCGGTATAACAGGGATACCCTTGAGATACGGTACAGAGGCAAGAATATTACAGATGTGCTCGATATGACCGTAAAGGAGGCCATGCTGTTTTTTTCTTCTATCCCCCGAATCAGGACTAAGCTCGAGACTCTCTTTAATGTTGGTCTTGGATACATAAAACTTGGGCAGCCTGCAACTACGCTTTCTGGTGGTGAGGCGCAAAGGATAAAGCTGGCCAAAGAGTTGGGGAAAAAGAGTACAGGAAGAACCCTGTATCTCTTGGATGAGCCTACCACAGGTCTCCATTTCGCCGACATACACAAACTCTTGGAGGTCTTAAATCATCTGGTGGATTTGCAAAACACGGTGGTAGTCATAGAGCATAATATGGATGTTATTAAGTCGGCAGATTACATAATCGACTTGGGTCCAGAAGGAGGAGATAAGGGGGGTTCTGTTGTCGGAACCGGCACACCCGAGGAGATAGCAGCAATGAAGAAATCATATACCGGCCAGTTGTTGAAAAAGGTACTGTCAGGGCGTCTGCTTGACAGAACTAGTACATGATAATATACTTCTACGTCAAAATCAATTTGTCTGCCTGAGGCCGGCAGGGTAACGTCAAAGTCCAGGGTATGGGTATCTTTTTTTGGTTATGCCCCTGGCCCAGACCTGGCATGTCAAGATGCGGTGATGGAAAGTGAGGCATTCGTAAGTAGTGAAGACAGTTGGATATCCACATCCCGTCGCGCCAGGGCAGGCTGGTATGCAAAGCCTCAGTACAAAGAGCTTACTTACGAAATACTGTAACGACCACACTGTAATCCAGAAGTGTCGTGCCTCCCGATCCCGTCCCGGTCTCGGGACGGGGAGGGCAGGCCTGTGACATGGCACCTTACTGGGTCGATTCAAAATGGTTTATTGAGCCATAAGCCTTAGAATCATAGGCTCCATCTATATAAACCATTTTGAACCGCCCACTCATCTATACTTTGTGGGGCATAATCCAAAAAAAAGATACCCATACCCTGCAAGAAGCCTGAAAATCAATAGGTTAGGTTTCATTATGACGTGATCCTGCCTGAGGCGGAACAAAGCACCACGGTCATAATTCATTTTGGAAAAAAGGGGGGTGAAAACAATGGCAGTGGCAAATGATATCCTTATTGTCATAAATTCAGGGCCTGATAAGAGATATAATCACTATGAAGCCTATACTGTTGCCTGGGTGGCCCGGAAGTTCTACAAGGTGAAAAAGGTGACCATAATGTATGGTCCCCAAGCGGTAGAGATGACCAAGAGAGGTGCCCTGGCAGGGTATACCATGACACCTGAGGTAAAGGAATTAACTGCATCCCAATTTGAGGGACTCAAGGCAGAGAAACTGCCCGATCATCTGGAACAGCTTGCACGTTTTGAAAGGGACAAGATGGGGATTTCCATAGTTTCCTGCGGCACGTATCATGTGCTTGCGGGGTTTGCAGAAGAAATTGGGGATAAATCAAATATAGAAGATTTCATCGATCCCATTAATCTGTACGAGGCCTGTAAACTCATGCTTGAGGCAGATCAAATCTTATATTACTGAGTGCACAAGGGGTACGATGAGAGAAATCCTAGAGAATTCAAATATTGGTATTGTCGGTGGCGGAAGGGTTTGTAAGGCGATCCTCAAGATTGTCCTCGGAGAGAATTTCAGTAACGATAAAATGAATATCCTGGGTGTAGCCGAAATCAATGAGAAGGCCGAGGGGTTGATATATGCCCGCAAGAAAGGGATATTCACTACCTCTGATTACAAGGAACTTTATGGCCTTAAAGACCTTAATGTGATTATTGAATTGACAGGCGACAATAAGGTTCTGGAGGAACTTAAGGTAACAAAACCAGCAAAAGCGAGGTTGATCGATCATTTTGAGGCAATGTCAGTCTGGGATTTTCTTCAGATAGAAGAAGAGCGGATCAGGATCAAGAAGGAGTTAGGGAAACATATAGGCGATCCAGGGAAGATCGAGATGGAGTTTGATCTATTTTCCCAACAGCTTGCAAAGATTGTGGAAGAAAGGACCATGCACTTGCAGAGTGTGGAGCGGGAGCTCGTTGAGAGGGAGAGAGCCTTATCGCAAATAATCCAGGGAAATACCATACCTACCTTTGTCATAAACAAACGCCATATTGTAACCCATTGGAACAGGGCCATTGAAAAGCTGACTGGTTACAAGGCCAAGGAGATAGTGGGAACGAATAAACAATGGCTCCCCTTCAGGCTGGAAGAGAGGCCCATCATGGCCGATGTTATCGTAGATGAAATGGATGAGCAAGAGATACGGAAATACTACGGTCACGAATGGCGGAAGTCGGCCCTGATTGAAGGGGCTTATGAGGCAGAGGAATTCTTTCCACAAATAGGGGAGAAGGGTAAATGGCTTTTCTTTACAGCCGCGCCGATAAGAGGGGCTGACGGAGAGACTGTGGGCTCAATCGAAACCCTCTGGGATACGACAGAGCGCAAGCAGGCACAGGAGGCATTACAGAGAGCGCACGATGAGCTGGAGACACGGGTAGAGGAAAGAACGGCTGAACTCAGGAAGGTCAATGAAGAGTTGAGAAGGTCGGAGGAGAAATACAAAACCCTCTTCGACAGCGCCCCAAACTCTATTTTTATCATGGACCAGCAGAGCTTTGGGATCATAGATGTCAATGCAACGGCCCTGGAATCTTATCGGCAATCAAAAGAGGAGTTGTTGAAATTGACATTCTTGGATCTTCTCTATGAGAAGGATAAAGAGCTCGAGGATGGTTTACAAAGACTTACTGCCCACCAATGTTGTTTTTATCCCAGGAGAAGGCACATCAGGAAGGAAGGAGAGCCTTTCTATGTAAACATTGTGGCATGTCACGTTATGCATATGGGCATGGATTGCCTGATAGCAACAACAACCGATATTGCTGAGAATGTGGAAAAAGAGGCCCAATTGATACAGGCAAGTAAACTCGCCACCCTAGGTACCCTGGCATCAGGTATGGCCCACGAGTTGACACAGCCTTTAAATGTGATTCAGGTTGCAAGCGATTTCTTTTTGAAGAAAATCAAAAGGGGGGAGGAGATCTCCAAGGACGAGTTAAAGACCCTTGCCGAAGAAATAGATGGCAATGTAGACAGGGCCTCAAAAGTAATCAAGCATATGAGAGAGTTTGCCAGACAATCTGATCTCACCAGGGTTAGGGTGAATGTTAATGAGCCTATTAAGGATGTGTTTAAGGTTATGGGTCAGCAACTAAGGGTACATCAGATAGAGGTTGAGCTCGATCTAGACCAAAATTTACCTCACATTATGGCTGATCACAACAGACTGGAGCAGGTGTTTGTAAATCTAGTGACCAATGCCATGTATGCCATGGATGACAAGGGTTTGAGATGGGGGGATAAGAAGTGGCGGAGACTGCTCAACATAAAAACATTCCCTGCCAATGGTCACGTAGTGGTAGCGGTGTCTGATACAGGCAAAGGGATTCCACAAGAGGTCATTGATAAGATATTCGAGCCCTTTTTTACCACCAGAGAGGTAGGCCAGGGTACCGGATTGGGGATGAGTATCAGTTACCGAATTGTTAGCGACTATGGTGGGACAATAGAAGTGGAAAGTGAGGTAGATGTGGGTACTACCTTTAGCTTGAAGTTTCCTGCCGTGGAATAAAAGGGTTTTTTCTTAATCGTTATTAGTTATTCGTTACTGGTAGTTAACAAAGATTGGCTGAAATAGATCAGCAAATCGAGCAACCAGTGACAGGAAACGAGAAACGAATAAAGATGTCCAAACTTTTGATCATAGACGATGAAGAAGGGATAAGGAAGGTTCTCAGCCTTTCCCTCGCAAGCGATGGATATGAAGTATCAACAGCAGCAGGAGGCGAAGAGGGTATCGAGATATTTAAAAAGGAGTCACCATCTATAATATTAACAGACATTAAGATGCCCGGCATGGATGGGATTGAGGTCTTGAAGCGGGTCAAGGAATCCAATCCCGATGCCGAGGTCATAATGATAACTGGGCATGGGGATATGGATTTAGCGATAGAGGCCCTTAAACTTGATGCCTCGGATTTCCTCAACAAGCCTGTTAAGGATGAGGCACTCTCAGTGGCCCTGAAGAGAGCAGAACAGAGGATAGCAATTAGGGAGAAACTCAAGGCATATACCGATGACCTTGAGAATATGGTTAGCATAGCAACGGAGGAAGTAAAGAGGAGATCTGAGTTTCAGAATAAACTCATTACCTCTTCCAATGACGGTATTGTTGCTACAGATGAGGAGGGAACTGTTGTTATCTATAATAAGGGTGCTGAGGAGATATTTGGATACCTTCGTTCAGAGATAATAAGGAAAATGAGCATTTACAAACTCTATCCACCGGCAATAGTTTCAGAATTTCGAGTGGGATTGGAAAAGAGAGGTGATGTGGATCTGTCAAACTGGCGAGAGGTTTCCATCGTTACCAAGGGGGGAGAGGATGTTCCTACCCGATTCTCAGGATCTATTCTTTATGGAGATGGCGAGGTGGTTGGTAGTGTCGGCTTCTTTCAGGATCTTAGAGAGATAAAGAGGTTGCAGGAGGAATTAATTAAATCAGAAAGACTGGCAGCTACGGGACAGACTGTTGCAGGCCTTGCCCACTATATCAAGAATATCTTGAACGGACTTAAGGGGGGCACCTATGTATTGAATGTTGCACTTGACAGGAAGAACACGGATAAGATAAAAAGCGGCTGGTCCATGATAGAGAGAAATGTAACAAGGATATCGGACCTCGTTCTTGATTTGCTCGCCTATTCTAAGGATCGCAGACCAGAGAGAGAGAATTGCTTTCCTAACGAGATAATACAAGAGGTTTGTACCCTTATGGAAGCAAAGGCGAGAGACAATGATATTGAGATAGAAAAGAATCTTGACCCTCTGGTAGGTGAGATGTTTTTAGATTCAAAGGCTCTTCACAGGTCTCTCTTGAACCTGGTTTCCAATGCAATTGACGCCTGCATATTTGATTCCACAGCAAAGAAAAAGTGGCAGGTTACGGTCAGCACGGCAATTGAAAAGAATAACATAATCAGATTTGAGGTGGCCGATAACGGTACAGGCATGGATACAGAGACAAAGGAGAAAATTTTCTCTTCTCTGTTCAGCACCAAAGGTGAAAGAGGGACGGGATTAGGGTTGCTCGTAACCGAAAAGATAATCAAAGAGAATGGAGGGGAAATAACGGTTGAGTCTCAACCGGGAAAGGGGACTACGTTTACCGTTTACTTACCCTATCAGGAGGTACAGAAAAGCGCTACTATAAGTTAGTTTCTTGTGTTTGCTGGGCTGAAACCCGATAAACTCAACAAACCCAACAAACTCTATCAAAAGGAGGGTAGATTATGGCCAAAAAGGTACTCAACGTTGAGGATGATCCTGATATAAGGACATTTGTAACAACTGTTCTGGAGGAAAATGGCTATATACCAATAATGGCAAAAGATGGCGAAGAGGGGACGAAGAAGGTAAAGCAGGAGAAACCAGATCTCATTATCCTGGATATATTGATGCCCAAAGAGAGTGGCATCAAGATGTACCATGAACTCAAGAGGGATCCATCCCATAAGGATATCCCAGTTGTCATGCTCTCAGGTGTTTCAAAACGGACCTTCCTCAGGTCCCAGGTGGCCCTGACCGAGTTTGGCGATGAAACCGTACCCGAACCTGAGGCCTACCTTGAGAAACCGGTAGAGGCAGAAGACCTTGCTGAGATCTTAAAGAAAATTTTGGGCTGATCACGGCAGAGAGGAGGCGTGAGTTCCAATGAAAACCACTACCATGCTTTTTGTTTCCGAGTTTGAGGAGTTATGGTTCGACGCCTTGCAATCCTTGATGGGTCTCAGGAAAGCAGGCCTGAATCATGTAGTATTTCTCCATGTAATCCAGAGAGAGAAGGTGGCCATGAGGAGGGGTACAGGTTACCTTAAGCAGGAAGAGCGGAAACTCCGGGAGATAGCTGACATCAGGTTTATTGATTGGGCCGAAACCCTTTTTGAGGAAGGGATGGAGGTTGGGGCCCATATAGCTATTGGAAATGTAGTACCAAAAATCCTCTCTGTAGCTGAAATTGAAAAGGTGGATCTTATTGTTACTGCCCGAAAAAGAAGGGGCAAACTCGAGGAACTCTTTGCCGGTTCTGAAACTTCAGATCTTCTGAGAAGAACGGTCAAACCAGTCCTTATATACAATTATCTGTCACAATCCGGAAAGGTGGGCGAGAACCCGTTTGAGAGACTTCTTTTGGCACTCGACTGGTCTGTATCCTCTGAAAAAGTCCTCGACTTTGTGCTCTCACTCAAGGGGGCAATTAAAAGGGTAGAGATAATCCATGTTCTTAGCGAGAAGGGGATCGGGAAACTTTCCAAGATGGAGGCCCATAAGGTAGAAAGGGATAATAAGAAGAGATTAGACGAGGTTTGTGATGTTTTCGCTAAAGAGAGATTTGATGCACGGCCCCATCTTTATATCGGCAGTGCCGAGGAGCAGATTGAAAAGGGAGCCTCAGAGCATAAGGCGACCATGATTATTGTTGGAACGAGAAGGGCAAGTGTCTGGAAGGAGAAGTGGTCAGGAAGTGTTGCACATTCCCTGGCAGAGAAGTCTGAATTACCGCTTTTGGTTGTACCCGCTGACGTTAAGTAACCGTAATTATGCAAATAAAGAAGCTTCTCTACGCAACGCATCTAAAAGAACCAGATCTGAGTCTACTTGAAGGATTGTTGGATATCAAGAGAATTGGACTCGAGGAAATAATCCTTGTGTGTGAGAGCCCACCACAGGAGTTGAAGGAGAGTCTATCTGAAAAGGGAATAAATCTCAAGCGAGTTGAAGGATCAGGATCACTTGATTCCAAGATTTTAGAATCGGCCAACAGAGAAAACCCATCTCTTGTCGTAGCCCATCTTAGTAATGAAAAGAGGAAGCTATTTAGGGGCGGTGCGGCGAGAAATCTGATAAAAAACACTCTTTTCCCCCTCCTGCTAATTCAAGAAAATGGCGAGGTAAGAGGTTCCTCCACAAGAGGCCTATTTGATAGTGTAATTTTTGCGACCAACTGGTCTGATTCAGCCTACAAGACGTTGCTCTACATTATCGGTTTAAAAGAGCTTTTAGGGGTCTTGGATATAGTATATGTGCTAAATGAGAAGCCCACGATAAAGGACATCCGGCAACTGAAGGAGAGGGTGGAGGAAGTCAGAAAGATCTGTCTAGAGGAACAGATAGACGCTGAATCTCATATCTATGCCGGCAAGACCCCACGGGAGATCATATTAGCTTCAAAGGACTATAACGCCACCCTTATTGCAATGGGATATGAATCAAAGGACATCTTTAAGGAAATCTTCTCAGGCAGTGTATGCTATCAGGTAGCAGAGGAATCTTCTGTACCTGTTTTGATTATCCCTTAAGTTAATAAGGATGTAACTACCCAGGTAACTTGCCACAAAGGCCCCAAGGCACCAAGATTATAGAATTATTCTTTATAATAGCCTTTTTATTTTGTCTTTGGGTCTTAGTGTCTTTGTGATTCTTTATAATAGCCTTTTTATTTTGTCTTTGGGTCTTAGTGTCTTTGTGCCTCCTAAGTAACTCAAGCAGAAAAGGAGTTACTTGCATCAATAACCTGGGCAGAGGACTGGCTAGGTCATTTGCTGAATAATTACAAAAGGATTAGATATGGAAGTTACCGTATTGGTGCAGGCCACCGATAAGGCGTTCGAGATTCTTGAAAAGGCCAGAAATGAGGCTCGAGATCTCCTATACACACTTCTGCTAAGCTAACTAGTGAGACAAAATCCCTGGCAGAAAAACGAGAGGCCAGGGCCTTTCTATCCGGTGCCCAGCAATCAAGGTTAGCATTCCGGAACTTTACAATAACCTTCTTCATACTATTCGCCTTTTGGATTTTACTCTCAGGCCGTTTTGACCTCTTTCATCTTATCCTTGGCATTATGTGCTGCCTTCTAGTCTCCTATATGTCTCATGATTTACTCTTTGCTAATATCAGAGTTGGAGATATAAGGATCATGGTTAGGAGGTTCTTTTCCGCAGGTCCCTGGTTCCTGGGCCAGATTTTTTCGGCAAATCTCCATGTTGCATACTTGGCGCTATCCCCGAAGATGCCTATAGACCCTCAGATAATAAGGTTTACCACAAAATTAGAGAGTGACATCTCGTGGGTGGCTTTGGCCAATTCCATTACCCTTACGCCAGGTACTATTACCGTAGATATTCGAGAGGGGGAGTTTTTTGTGCATGCCTTGGATAGAAAGGTTGCCTATGATCTCAACACCGGAGAGATGGAAGATAAGATCGCCCATGTTTTTATGGAGGCAGACCACGTATATGTTCAGGATGTGCTCGATGTGTCGCGGATATTTGGGGCACTTAAGTGACGTTGTGTAAACCCAATTGTCAAAATCCAAAGTTCAAATAAATGTCAAAGATCAAATGACAAAAATTTTGGGATTCAGTCATTTGGATTTCATTTGACATTTGAACTTTGTCATTTGAGATTTAAACCTGATTACCGCTTTGAAAATTAAAAGCTTATTATTTCATAACTATTGATAGCCATAATCTCAAAGAGACCAATCTATGACTAGCGTTACCGATGACATCATTATTAGGGCGGTGGCCAGGATAATGATACCATTTATCCAACTCTACGCCCTGTATGTTATCATGCACGGTCATCACAGCCCGGGCGGAGGCTTTCAAGGGGGTGTGATTTTGGGTGCAAGTTTCATCCTCTACCTCCTGACCCACGGTCTTGAAGAGGCCAAAATCAGGATGTCTGAAATAAAGGCCGGCCTCTTTAGCTCCTTTGGTGTATTGATCTATTCGGGGATAGGCTTGCTCTGTCTTATTTTAGGAAGCAATTACTTGGACTATGGAAAGCTCTCTACCATCCTAAAGGTAGTCCCAGCCCAGGCGCGGTCTCTTGGTATCCTCGGGGTTGAGATTGGTGTTGGAATTGCTGTAATGGCGGTTATGTTTTCCATCTTTTTTGATATATCCACAGGGGGAGAACTCCCAGAGGATGAGGAATAGGTAGGAGGGGAGAGATGGATAGCTTTTTTTTGTATCTGGGGATGGGACTATTTACCCTTGTTTTTCTCTGCCTTTACCGGAGTGTATTTGGGCCTGGAGTCCTCAACAGGATTGCAGCCATTTCTGCCATTGGAACCAAAACATTGGTTATTTTGTTGCTCATGGGTTTTATCTACAACAGGGTTGAGATGTTTATCGATATCAGTATGGTCTATGCCCTACTCAATTTTATTGGTACCATCACCGCAGCGAAATACCTGGAAATGAAGGGAGAGGTCTAATGAACATCCAACAAATAGCTTCTATTCCGTTTCTTCTGGGAGGTTTCTTTTTCTTTGTGGCAGCCACTGTGGGGCTTTTACGCTTTCCCGATTTTTTTTGCCGCCTCCATGCAACCGGTAAAGGTGATACCCTGGCAGTTCTTTTATCTTTGATAGGGCTCAGTATTTATGAGGGATTTTCCCTTACAAGTCTAAAGATACTCTTTATCGCAGTATTTATGTTTCTTGCCCAGCCTACCTCTACCCATGCTATTTCCAGGGCAGCCATGAGATGTGGCCAGGAGCCGTGGGTGAAGGAAAGGAGTAAATGAAATGATAGCCGCCTTTGATTTCATTCTCCTGCTCTTCGTCATTATCTGCGCCTTGACTGCTATTTCGGTAAAGGATCTTTTGAGTGCGGTGTATGTACTTGGCGCCTATAGTTTTTTCATGTGCCTTTTATGGGCGGAGATGGGTGCCGTTGATGTTGCCTTCACCGAGGCATCTGTCAGTGCTGGCATTGGAACTGTGTTGTTCATTGCCTCTTTTTTGGTACTCAGGACATGCCGGACTGGGGAGATCCCAACTCACCTGCAAGCATCCATGTTTCACCTCGGTATATCGAGAAGAGCCTGGAAGAGACAGCCACACCGAATGTGGTTACGTCGGTGCTGGCAGATTACAGGGGCTATGATACGCTTGGAGAGACTACGGTAATCTTTACTGCCGGGGTTGCTTGTATTCTCGTATTGAGGATAAGAAGAAGACGTAGAGAGTAAGAAAATTTAGGGATTCAGGAATTGAGGGATTTAGGAATTTAAACCCAACAAACACAATTAGCACAATAAACCCAACAAACACGAATCATGTTTGATTTTATACTGAGCAAATACAATTACTGGATTTATATCATCCTGATGATGATCGGTTTCTACGCCATGATTGGCAAAAAAAACCTCGTAAAAAAGATTATCGGGATCAATATATTTCAGACGGCAATCATCCTCTTCTTTGTTTCGACCGCTGCAAAGAGGGGAGGGACCTTACCGATTGTCGAGCATGCCCATGGTCACGGAATACATCATATTCATGCCGCATCTTACATAAACCCTTTGCCCCATGTGCTTATGCTTACGGCCATAGTTGTTATGGTAAGTACCTTGGGAGTGGCGCTGGCGATACTGATA
>JAFDDT010000038.1 GCA_019310725.1 Deltaproteobacteria bacterium
ACAGGGTTCACGTACAGGGGACTTGACTTCGACGAGCCCTTCGGCTTGAGCTCAGGCCGAAAGGTCAGTCGAGTCGCACCCCATAAGTTCACGCCCATGCCGGGCGTACACAAAATATCCAGCCGACCGCTAACGCGGCGGCTGATTTAGGCGTTAGATACAGATCATGAAAAAGTCAGATTGCCAAGCTATTGCCAAAAGCACTCAAAAGCAATGTTCAAAGAAAGCGCTCCTCGGCACAAATTATTGCTGGATACACTATCCCAAAAAGGGTCCTATTTTGTTCCTGGTTATTGGTGCTTTATTAAGCACAATTTTTCAAGTTTCATATGACGCTTTTACGGTATCAGACGAGGAGCAACAAATTATTGGTCTGTCTGAAAGTCTTAAACCTTTCGAGGAATTAGCTACTAAATTTTACCCTGATATTGAGCAAAAAACTGCACTAACCAATTTGAAAAATGATTTTGAAAACCTAAGAAAGCAATTTCAGGCTGAAAAAAATACGTTAAAAGAGTTTGAGGCAAAACTCAAAATTACATTCTCTGGTAAGTGGAAAAAATCTCCTGCCTCAATAGTACCAGTTTCTCTGGGAACCCCACCACCTCGTTATATCGAGTTCCTCAAAACTGATTTCGAGAAGGAAAAACCCATAAAGTTCATAGCCACGCAATTATATTCTCGAAAATCAGTTGCTTATAATCGCGTTGTATTTGAATCTAGACAAGCTGTTCCTGAAGGTAATTTTCCATTGGGCAAAAATATTGATGAGTTGTCAAAATACGACAAAATTAGGATCTATATGCCTCTTAATTTGAGAGCTCAAAATTTTGAAGGTGAAAGAATATTGATAGAACGCTTGGAAATAAGTTTTTTCATTAACAATAGAGAGCATAAAAAGATTGATCTTCAAAAGATGATTCCATTCGAGGTGCCAGTGAAGAATAGATGGGCGATCTTTGATTACAAGACTGAAAGTAATTTATATACAGTAATCGTAAATATCTAACATTTTTCTTCACCTGACAGGTGTTACGCTACCGCTTCACAGCTGCAGGTGAGAAATGCGTTAGGCGTATGGAAAATACCTTGAAGACAGGAAGGACTTGCTGATGGCTTGGGATGCCCATCTCACTGGCGTTCATTTTGAGATTGCAGGTGATCCTCGATCACCTCTACATGTTTTCGCTGGTCCGGGTACTGGCAAGACATTCGCAATGATACGACGTCTTGCACGTCTTCTAGAACAAGGTACTGATCCACAGGGCATCCTCGCTGTCACATTTACTCGCACTGCCGCAAGGGATCTGGAAGAGCAAATCGATTCCTTGGGTATTGTCCAGCAGATCGAGGTCAGAGCTAGCACACTACATTCACTCTGCTTTTCGGTTCTTTCAAAGGAATCTGTATTCAATCTCACCCATAGGTCCCCACGTCCACTACTTTCACATGAACGGGCAGCACTAGTAAACGACTTAGCCGCGAATTTTGGCGGCAAGCGGCTCGTTAAAAGACTTCTTAAAGCATACGAGGCCGCCTGGGCACGACTCCAAACCGATATTCCTGGTGGGCCAACTGAACAAATCGACATGGACTTCCACGGCGCAATACTGGCCTGGCTCACTTATCATCGCAGCATGCTCATTGGCGAACTCGTACCTCTAACGCTGGGTTTTCTTCAGCAGAATCCGGCTGTTCACGTACTCCCAGCGTTTGAACACGTTCTCGTTGACGAGTATCAGGATCTTAATCGAGCGGATCAGGCACTGGTTGACCTATTGGCCGAAAATGGCTCATTGGTTGTTATTGGCGATGACAGTCAGTCCATTTACAGTTTCAGACACGCCAATCCTGAGGGAATCCGGACATTTCCTGATACTCATCCTAACACAATCCGCTACACCATCGAGGAATGCAGACGTTGTCCGCCTAATGTTGTGGGAATGAGCAATGCCGTGATTGCACACGATCCCTTCCGCGCCCGCGCAGTTCCTTTAAGCCCGATGAGGGGACGCGCAGATGCTAGTGTATACCTTGTGCAACATTCCACTCTGACCGACGAAATCGAGGCATGCGCTGATTTCGTACTTAACTATCTAGGTAATCATGATGGTTTACCGGCCGGTCAGATTCTCGTCTTGACACCCCGACGTTTAATTGGGAATCAGATTCGTGACGCCCTGATACAGCGTGGATTAAACTCTTTGAGCTACTTCTCTGAGGACCCACTTCAAGAGGATGCTGCCGCCGAGGGTTTCTGCCTATTCACGTTACTTGTTAATCCAGACGATCGTGCAGCACTTCGTGCTTGGCTTGGTATGGGCAGTTCAAATGGACTAGTTGGAAGCTACCGCAGGCTTAGGGCTTACGCACAGGCAAATCACTTAGATCCGGCCAGCACTCTGCGGGGCATCGTAGAAGGACACGAAGCCGTTCCACACTCCGATCGATTGGTTGCACGTTGGAATCTGCTTCAAGATCGACTTGAAACTCTCGATGGCCTTACCGGGCTCGGACTTGTGCGCGCACTCTGGCCTCCCGATGTTGGGGCCGTAGACGACATCCGACTCATCGCAGAGAATCTGGCACTTGACTTGCCTGATCCGGCAAGGCTGCTGAATGAGTTAACCCGAGAGATCACGCAACCTCACCTACCAGACTCCCAGAGTGACATTATTCGGGTCATGTCATTGCACAAGTCGAAGGGGCTCACTGCTTCCGTCGTCGTGCTTGCTGGTTGCGTGTCTGGAGCATTGCCACATATTGATTCAAAACTTCTGCTTGCTGAGCAGGACGCCGAGTGTGCAGAGCAAAGAAGACTGTTCTACGTCGCAATTACTAGGGCGACTGATACTCTGGTAATTAGTTCGGCCGCAAGCATGCCTCTCGCTGATGCGCTAAGTAGTAACGTTGACGTAGTAAGTGTGCATGGGCGTGGAGAAACAGCGGTCGCGATGACCGCAGCAAGTCCATTCATAGCAGATCTCGGACCCACTGCACCGCCTACACTAACGACACAGCGCTGGAGGAGTATTGCTGACTTTTAGATCACGAGACAACGCCTAACAGGCCGATAACCTGTTGGCCGCCTACTGCGGCCACAGGTTATCGGCAACGGCTGGATGAAATTAATATTATCACATCATTTGTCGAAATTGCCAAGACTGGCAAATCCGGCAAATAGCGATTTATCAAGAGGGTTTTCGGATGTCCACAGGAGAGGATTTCAAGGAGGTTACGGGAAAATAGAGACATTATTTGAGATCATTTGGGGGAAATGCCACAATTAGCAAAATCCCCAAATAGCTATTTGTAAAGGCATTAAATTTTTCAACTGCAAGCATTTAGCAAAAATGGCACTCCTGCCAAATTTGCTAAATGGCAATTTATTGGGAAGCATTATCGATACCAAGCGCTTAAGGTCATAGGTATGTGGCGGAAATGCCAACATTGGCAAATCCGCTAAATAGCGATTTATTTTGAGAATCTACAGTTTTCCGGGTTGCAGTAAAACCTCCTGACAGTTCGCTATTTAGCCAAAATGCTAATGCTGGCATTTTGGCTAAATACTGTAATAAGGGCCGTTGATTCAAAAACAACTTGAGGGCACCATTGCATTCAGTTGACCGCCGATCAGCGCGCTTTCAATATTTTTTCTGTTTCCTTTTGTGAGGTTATCTGTAATCAACAGTCATCAGGCGGCGGCAACTGATCCAGATCGAGCAACAAAGGGAGACAGTGATGCCTCACTGCATCTTTACACAGGCATTCCCACAAACCTTGAACACAGGAGAAAACAACACAAAAGGAGACTACGATGTAGTCTATAGAACGAACCTAATTAAACCAAAAAGAAAGAGGAGGAGGTTACAATGTTAGAGGATCCAAAAATATTTCTGGAAAGTTTGCAAAGCGCGGTTGAAGGGTTTTCCAAGGTCGACAGAGAGACCCTGAAAGCATTTGGAAACCTCAATGAAACTGCTCTCAAACCAGGAACTCTGGACCGGAAGACTAAGACGCTAATGTGTATTGCTATCGCAATAGCCACTCGCTGCGAATACTGTATTTCTGCCCGTACTGCGCAAGCTATTCAAGCTGGCGCCACGCGTGAAGAGCTTATAGAAACTGCATCGGTTGGTCTTCTGATGGGAGGTAGCCTGGCAATGGGCCCCATTGTGACACTATTCGTAGACACGATCAATATGCTTGCTCAAGAGTCCGGTAAGTAGTAAAGGGCAAAAGAGGTTCTTGTAGATTGTGAAAGGGGGACGGGGCTAAATAACTAATCAAAAAGCTGGAAAAGGATAAAACGGAAACACGGGGCCTATGTTGTTATCGGGCCGTAAGAGAGCGCCACGGCTTGGAATGAGTCAACCGGGGGAAGTGTACGCAGTAAGAAGGGGCGAGCGCATAGCAAACGAAAAAGGTATGAAATTTACACACTGATTTATTTATCTGCTTAGCCCCGTCCCCTTTTATCCTCTTGGCAGCTGCTTAGGAGGTTAAACAGCCGGGCAGCTCCTCAAGGGCTGTCTTTTGAGTAATGTGGTCAAATCTACTCTTGACTCTTGCTCAATCCATTGTTGAGGTCCTTAACCGTATCCTTCAGCCTTGGATCCTGACTGATCAGCCCTTTCATCCTATCAATCGGATGCGTAGTCGGCTCAAGGGGGTAAAAACTCAAGTAACAATGGGTAAGAAACAGTAAGATTATCAAGTAATTTCAAATAAATAAATGCCATTCCTCGATCCGTTGATTTTCACCAAATTTACCCATTTTTCCCCATGTTTTTTGGATTCATGGCAAAATTATGGCAAAACCTTTTGGGTGATAAGGAAGTATCATAAGTGTCGGCTCGCGCCTACACACCTATCGTTTCATTTTTGATGAAACGATAGTGACGAAATGGCTAGTAAAACCATTATATCAAATGGTTAAACGTTTCATACCTGGCACCTTTAGTTGCAAACGGCCTGTGGAGGCTATCATTTCAAAAACCATGAAACGATATCTTGACAAGCTGGAAATACCTTTATATTATAAGAACATATTCATTTCACAGCTTTGAAAAATCGTTTCAATGATGCTTTCTAACCAGGCTATCCTTGACTACATTGCGGCCCATCCCGGCGCTCGCCGGGAGGATATCCGCCGCCAGGTCGTCCCCGAGGTGAGTGAAACGACCGTTTGGCGCACTCTGAAGCGGCTCGTGGACGAAGGCGAACTAGAGGTTTCAGGCAAAGGCCCGGCCACGGGCTACAGCCTCGCGGGCGCTGCCGTGGTCCGCGCCCATTTGCAGACGCCTTACAACCGCCGCAGGCCGGCGAGCTATAAAAAGGAATTCCTGGACCGCTATATTCCGAACAAGACATTCTACCTCGCCGAGGCTGATCGGCAGCGCCTGCGTGAAGCCGGTACGCCTACAGCCTCGCCGCTACCGGCGGGAACCTACGCGCGCCGCATTCTTGAACGACTCCTAATTGATCTCTCTTGGGCGTCATCTCGCATGGAAGGGAACACGTACAACCTTCTCGAAACCGAGCGCCTGATCCGATTCGGGCAGGAGGCCTCGGGAAAGGATCGCAAGGAAGCGGTGATGATCCTTAACCACAAGGAAGCAATTCAGTACGTCGTGGAATATCTTGCTGCCATCACGATCAGCCGGGCGGACCTGTTCAACATCCACGCTTTGCTCGCAGACGGCCTTCTGGCCGATCCCGCCATGGCTGGGCGGCTGCGGCGCATGCCCGTAGGTATTACCCATTCAAGCTTCAGACCCCTTGGCGACCAGTTCGCGATCGAAGAAGAATTCGATATACTGATCGAAAAGGCGGCGGTCATTAATGATCCGTTTGAACGGTCTTTCTTTCTTCTCGTTCATATCCCTTATTTGCAGGCTTTCGACGACATCAACAAAAGAACCTCGCGGGTCGCCTCCAACATTCCTTTGCTGAAGGCCGATCTCGCGCCGATGTCGTTTCTTACCATGGACGACAGCGCCTATATTGACGGCCTTATTGGAATCTATGAGCTGAACAATGTTTCCCTGCTGCGCGAGGTGTATATCGAGGCATACATGACTTCGGCTGAGAACTACAGGACGTTGCGTGCGGAGGTCGAAACCCCGGAAAAGGCCGCGCTGGTTTATCGCGATTTCGTTCGTGAGGCCGTGCGCCGCAGCGTGATCGACTGGAAGGCATTCCGGCCCGAGCTCATCATGGCCATGGCCGCCGAGGCTGATATCCCCGAAGCGGACCGCGAGGAGGTAGTCAACTATATAGGAAACGAGTTTCGTGGCCTGCATGAGGGCAATGTCATTCGCTACCGGCTGCACCCGAAGGACCTTGCGGGCATCAGCCGGGATTAGCCGAAAGAAGTGGATGACATGCCCATGAAGATGGAGCCGGCAAAACATCAAAAGACGGTTGATAAATCGCGGTAACTGGGATCAGCTTAGAGATACTTTTTGGCCTAAGGGAACAATCTCTTTATTATGGTTTGACGGACCGTTCGAACAATTTGAAAAACAAGGAAGCGGGACATCGTGCAGAAATTGCTTTACGGCGTGTGATTTTAGTTAAAGACTCCATTTGTTGCAAATGCATGAAAGGGTGCATGAAAGGGGGACGGGGCTAAATAATTAATCAAAAAGCGGAAACACGCGGTTTATCTTGTTATTGGGCCGTAAGAGAGCGCCAGGGCTTGGAATGAGTCAACTGGGGGGGAGTGTACGCAGTAAGAAAAGGACAGCGCATAGCAACCGAAAAAGGTATGAAATTTACAGACTGATTTATTTATCTGCTTAGCCCCGTCCCCTTTTCATCCTGGAAAATAATACATGATATAAAGACAATATAAATAAAATTTTCAATATATCTTAACCGATAGGGCGGACCGCTCGCTGCTGCTCGCCCGGCCTAAGGCCGTCCGCCCGATCGGGCTGCGAGATGTGCCGATTGAGTTTCATAGGCTCCGCTCACGCTCCGCCTATCAAACTCAATCGAGCCGACCCCCTTCGGGCTTTGCCCCGCTCGGTCAGTTGGCACGGAAAATTGCATAAATGCAATTTCCGCCCCCAACCGACGGCGGCTCATCTCGCAGCCCGTTAGGCTGGTTGGAATATGGAATACACGATTCTAAAGGCGTCCGATGATTTCGCGACTCTTTCCAACAGCGTGGGAAGATACAAGGAAAAGCTATGCAAAAAGCTGCGCCTTGTTTTCAGATCACAGGACTTTAGACTTGTCTTCCTGGATACGATTCAACAGTACCTTTTATCATTGACTTCGTATATTAGGGCATTTGTCGGACTGCAGCAGAAGGTTTCGCCAGACGAGTTCCTGAAGATTCTCAACATTGGAATATTAACCGTGCAGGAATACGAGGAATCCGGGATCATCTACAAATTCCCCATTGAGTCGCTCGTGACCATGGTACACTTCCAGATCGACTCGTTCTTCGGAGAAATATGCAGGCAGAAGGAAAGTCCACGCACGGGATTCTACAACAGGATGAAAGAGGTCCTGGATGGTACCGACATAGGAAGTAAGGAAAAGGACGACTACCAGAACACGTTACAGTGCTTGGCATTCTTTCGAAACTCCTTTCACAACAGGGGTCTTCATTCTATTCAGAAAGTGAAATGGAATGATGGAGCTGAGCCACCGGCGGGTGATGTGGACAGAGTTTTCTCCAAACAGGAATGCAAGATTGAGTTCAGACACAACGAAGTAATAACGTACAATTGGAGAAGCACCTTTTTACTCATTGAAGAATCGATAGAGGTCGTCAAGTCCCTCATTACGGCTATCGTCGGATAGCGGATCGCATGTATGTATATGCGTCAGAATGGTGAGCCATTCTCTTCGGCAGCAAGCTGGAAAGTGATAACATCGGGTTGGAGGAGACTCGCTAAAGCGCTCGCTCCTCATCCCACGCGTTATTTTTAAATCATAGGAGGTGATATTTTGACCATTATGAGATTGTGGCACGGCAAGGTTGATATCGAAAAGGCTGATGAATATGAGAAGTTTATGATTGAAAGAGCAGTACCAGATTATAGTTCTGTTGATGGGTTGCTAAAATTGTATTTCCAGCGGAGAAACGAAAAAACTACAGCGCATTTTCTTCTTATAACCATTTGGGATTCGTTAGAGTCAGTTAAAAAGTTTGCAGGCACCGAACCTGAACTTGCAAAGTACTATCCAGAAGATGATTACTTTCTGCTGGAAAAAGAAAAATACACATCCCTATATCAAATATTTTATGAGAAATGACATAAACACCATGGAAATTGAAATCAAAAAATCACGGGAGATACCCAAAGATCAACTCCTTGAGATTTACCGGCTCAACAACTGGTCCTCTCCAGAAAAATCAGAATTACTTTACAAAGCCCTAACCAATTCACACACCTTGATTTCAGCCTGGGTAAACGGCAAAATGGTTGGCGTTGCCAACGCTATTTCCGACGGATATTTGGTCGTCTATTATCCCCACATGCTAGTCCACCCAGACTATCAGGGAAAAGGCATTGGAACCAAAATGTTGGAGGCCATGCAAAATATATATGGCGACTATCATCAGCAGATGGTCGTTGCCGATGGCAAGGCAATTGAATTTTACAAAAAATGCGGTTTTGAGAAAGCCGGTAAAACGGCATCCATGTGGATTTGCCAAGGAATTGACCATTAATATCAGACAGATAAATCATATAACAAAGGGGTCAAGCTGGCCGCCAACAGCGCGGCGATTTATCAAAGTTGCTGCCCGCGCACACAGTCTTGTGGTGTTTCAAGGTTGATTGCTCTGCATGTTGGCGGCAGCTTACCCCTGGCGTTGGTGTACCCATATCATACCAGCATCCAAATAAACGCTTGCCTTATAAAGCAATTGGTGGTACATACAAAAGTACAATAGGAGGTATACAATGGGAAAACTTTTAAATATCCTTCCGGTAAGCGATTTGAGGCAGGACGCTGCCAAGGTCCTGAAAAAATTACGAGACAACAAGGAACCCATTATCATTACACAAAGGGGACGGGCAGCTGCTGTCATAATCGGTGTCGAGGCGTATGAGAAATCCGAACACGATAAAGAGATCCTCCGGCTTTTGGCTAAGGGAGATAAGGAAATAGAAATTGGCAAGGGTTATGATCTAGATACTGTTCTTGCTGAAGCTGATTTAATCCTATCTCAGGAGCCATCGTGAGAGTCCGGTTCACACCTTCTGCCAGAGCCCATTTTCTGTCTGCTCTCGCATATATTCGGCAGGATAAACCTTCTGCAGCAACCACTTTTCGAGAGCATTCCGAAACAGTTTTGCGAAGGCTCGAGGACTTTCCTGAATCCGGAAGAATTATACCAGAATTTCCAGAGCTTCCCTATAGGGAGGTGATCATATCGCCATACCGTTTTTTTTATAAAATCAAAGGCGATGTCGTTTGGATAGTTGCAGTTTGGCATCGGGCGCAGATTCCAAAGCAACCAAGCTATTAAGCGCCAACCCTGCGCTTGAGAGGGACCGGGAAAAGCCGTGCCGTTTTTTGAAGGCATCAGCAAATCATAGTTTTTGGTTCCTTCATAGTATTTTGGTCATCGTTTCCCGGCCCATCAGCTTTGCGTTGGGGCGTTTAGGCATTTGAAATGGAATTTACGCTTTTATACCAAGGGCCTTTAAAGTCGAGAGGTTCTGCAAAACAGAAACAGGAAATTCGCCGTGTTTTTCATCCTCAATTGAAATTGCTCTGGTCACAGCAACCGCTCAATGGATTTAATGAATTTCTTCAAGAAAATCCGGACAAAGGGAAAACATCCATTCTTCAAAAAATTGGTCAATTCGTATATGCGCCCCTTATTAATGATAAATTGAAGGTAATAGCTGAGTTAGGCGACCTTATTTGTCTTCTGTCCACACATTTTTTGCTTGATATTCCCTTCCTTTCTGATCATCCTAATTTAAACCAACAAACAAGAAGAATCAGAAAGGAGACAAGAAATGACCATCCAAGAAGCCGTATTCGATATTTTGAATGAAGTGGGAAGACCTCTTAGTTCAAGGGAATTAGCGAAAATTGCATTAGACCGTGGTATGGTCACAAGCTACGCTAAAGATCCTGTGCAGTCTCATGCTCAAACGATAGAGAAAAACATAAGGGATGATGTCTACAATAGGCCTAAATTAATTTTTATACCTACTGCACAGGGAAGGCTAATTGGAAACCCACGTGGGATAACATAGAAAAGATGATAACGATCCGAAATTCGACTACATTAAAAGAGCTCAAGGCAAAATTACCTATTGGGTATTTGAATAAATTCGGTTGGCAGAACAAGCAAAGCTCGCCAAAGACTTTGATGAAACGGTTACGCTACTGTTAAAGAAAGGGCTGTCAGCAGTCGCTCCGGATATCAAGAAGGGGCTGATTCAACAGCTTAATGAATTTGAGAGGCTGTAAAGTCTCAGATTGAAAGCTTACCTTCGGATGGTGCTGATTGTGTAAGTGGACGAGCAATTTCCGACAAAACGGTACTGGGTTATAATATACATAAGGAGGTATTAAATGGCTGTTAAAGATATTGCCAAAAAAGTAATTGACACCTTGCCAGATGAAGCGACTATGGATGACATTATCCATGCCCTTTACATCAAAACAAAGTTTGAACATGGTGAGCGAGAAATCCGAGAGGGGAAAGGGATTTCGCACGAAGAGGCCAAACAGAGGCTGCAAAAATGGGTAAAGTGATTTGGGCTCCATCTGCATTGGACGATATCGATGCGATCGCTAAATATATTGCAAGAGATTCCGTATATAGGGCATCCCTTTTTGTAAGCCGAATAATTGAAGCAACAGATCGTCTGCGAGAATTCCCCATGTCGGGGCGTGTAATACCTGAAATTGGTGAGCAATCTTGCAGGGAAATACTTTATGTATCTTATCGTATTATGTACCGGGTTGAGGGCAATAATGTATGGATCACTGGAGTTGTTCATGGTGCGAGAGATTGGTGAGCACATTGATCACCTAACAAGGCAAATGCAGCCGACAGCTTATAGCTGCAGCTGATTTGAAGCGTTCTACCTCTTGACACTTGACAAATAAATTAGCTATTGTACAATTGTCATAAATACATATTCTGGAGGGAAGTATGGATGTTGTAATTGATACATCTGCATTGATTGGAGTTATTGTTGGCGAACCTGAACGTAGTAGGATTGTTGAATTTACTACTGGAAATACACTTATTGGACCTGGCTCTATTCCCTGGGAAATTGGCAATGCCTTTTCTGCCATGTTTAAACAGAACAGGCTAACACTTGATGAAGCCCGGAAGGGCCTTGTGATTTTCGATAGTATCCCTATCCGGTACATCAAATCAGATTTTGTTAATACCTTAAAAATATCCAAACAAGCCAACATGTATGCATACGATGCCTATTTCTTGGATTGTGCTATTAGACATAAAGCACCGCTATTGACGTTGGATCGAAAGCTAAAGACAGCTGCTCAAAATCTTAACATCGAAACCATGGAGGTCTAGAATGCAAGTTTATACATATTCAGAAGCTCGACAAAAATTCGCAAAAGTATTAGAGCAGGCTGAACATACAGGAAAAGTCCTAATTCGAAGGAAAGACGGAAGAACTTTCGCCCTAGTTCCGGAAAAGATCGTTTCTTCGCCTTTGAATGTCCCATCAATTAAAGCAAATATAACGACGCAAGAAATAGTAGATATTGTTCGAGAAGGAAGAGAAAGGTAGAACAAACGGATGAACCAGACGGGAATAACTTGCGGATTTTATCGTAAAGGCTGTGCAGGCTTGAAAGCTTGCAAGCCCGCTGGTTATCCTTCACGTTCGGATTAAAATTACATCTTGACATCTATCCGTTTATAAATACAATGTACATATGATTGAATTAAGGTTCGAATGGGATAAACGGAAGGAAAAAACTAATATAAGAAAGCATGGCGTTTCTTTCGATGAAGCACGTACAGCTTTTTATGATGAAAATGCGCTACAATTTTTTGACCCCGACCATTCAAAAGAGGAAGACCGTTTCATCTTGCTTGGGATAAGTTTTAAGCTTTGGATAGTAGTTGTCTGCCACTGTTTTCGAAAAAGTGAGACGGTAGTTAGAATTATATCTGCCAGGAAGGCGGATAAAGATGAAGAAAATGAGTATTGGAGGTCTAGACGATGAGAGAACATTACGATTTCTCAAAAATGAAAGGGCGTAAAAACCCTTACACCAAGTATTTAAAACAACCGGTAACTATGCGACTGGACCGTGACACCGTTTCCTATTTTAAGTCCCTGGCGGAAGAAACAGGTATTCCTTATCAGAGCCTGATTAATCTTTATCTTCGTGACTGCGCGGTTCACCACCGAAAACTACACATGAAATGGCATCCTGAAATCAACAAGGTGCCTGATCGTGCCAAGGTAAACCCGAAACCTTGGGATTCCACGTAAATCGGGATGAAATTGGTTATTGTTGCCCAGTGGGTGATCGCATACCGTGATAGTCCCACCTGGCCAAAGATTAGCCACCAGGTCAGTAGTGAAATGCAGGTGCAAACCCTGTAACGGGAGTACGGAGCTGGATGGATCAAGGGTACAGGCTCTGTATTGAGCCCCGATAAATGTATAGCTGTGGTCATTGGATAATCCTGCGTTGCAGGAGAAAGCCGACGCTTTTCAGCATGTCGGAAGGCAGCAGTCCTGGTTGCGCTATGGCAAGCGGCAGGGCCACCACCGGGGTCTTAGACCAGGGCATGTTCTCAAAGGGGTAGCTCGGGAACTGGGGAGAGCCGACTGTCTCCTTGTGAGAGAGCCCGGAAGATGAGGGGTACCGGCAGATCAAGAGCCCTGGCGCTGTCGAACAGCCTTTGAGCAACAGCGAGTCCGGCACTCATAGTATTGAGTGGTGGAGACACAAACGAGCGGAGGCACGCAAGGTATCGGGTGAGGATAGCAAAGAGCGAACGAACCCGAGACGGGCATTTGGCAGTTTTAGTGGATCATAGTACCGATGGTCGTGCGTGAAGCAAGACCTGAGAAGGTGGGGAAGTGAGGCCCAAGCGACCCACTTAAGGGAAGGTGAAGCCGGGTACGACGTTCTATTGAAGGGAAAGATGGGAGATACTTCGAGATCGCAAACCGTGTCAACGAGACTTCAACAGATTGCGAAACAGGCAGAGGACTATCCGCAGATGGTCTTCACGACCCTGGCGCATTACATCGATGTTGATCTTCTTCGAGAAGCCTACCGACATACGCGCAAGAACAGTTCCCCTGGAGTTGACGGCATAACTGCAAAACAGTACGGGGAAGACCTTGAGGCAAGCCTTATTGATCTCCACGAGCGACTCAAAAGTGGGCGATACAAGGCACCTCCGGTATTGCGAGCATGGCTGGAGAAGGACAATGGGAAAAAGCGACCCATAGGCAAGCCAACGTTCGGGGACAAGATTGTCCAAAGGGCAGGGATGATGCTTCTTGAGCCGATAGGAGAGCAGTACAAAGTGCTATGTTCCAAGCTCAGAGGCTTCTACCAGTATTATGGAGTCAGAAGCAATTACAAGGCTTTGGAGGTGGTATTTGAATACACACAGAAGGCGTGGCGACGCTGGCTGAGCCGAAGGAGTCACAAAGGAAAAGTGCTCTTTGAGGAGATCTTCGAAAGAAGTATCCCTTACCCCTGCCGAGGATAGTCCATAGTATTTAAAGCCACAAGGGCAGCAAAGTCGTGCGCCACTTGGGGTGTCGCCTGAGTGGTTGAAGGTTTGGTAAAAGAACCTGAATCGAGGAACCGGATGAGGGAAATCTTCAAGTCCGGGTCTGTGGGGAGGGCGCCGGGCAACCGGTGCCTTTACCTGGAAGATGGACTGGCAAATCCGCTGGCGCTTCACAGGCGCCACTGAGCGTGGGCGATAGGGCGGACCGCTCGCTGCTGCTCGCCCGGCAGATAAATATAATGGAAACGAGGAACAATTAATGCTAATATTCGAATGGGATCTTGAAAAGGCAAAAACTAATCTGAAAAAACATGGTGTCTCTTTTGAGGAAGCGAGCACCGCTTTTAAAGATCCTTTGTCATTAACCATAGATGATCCTTTACATTCAAGCGATGAAGAAAGATTGATCCTTATTGGAATATCATATAATAATCGCATGTTGGTTATCGTTCATACTGAAATAGGGGACAATATAAGGATTATCAGTTCCAGAAAAGCCACCAAGAAAGAAAGGAACTATTATGAAGCCGATGTCCAATGATCCAGATATGTTGGAAGAATATAATTTTAGCAAGGGGATAAGGGGTAAATACGCAGAAAGATATTCAAAAGGAACAAATGTTGTAATCATTGACCCGGACGTAGCCGAGTTTTTCCCAGATGAGAACTCTGTCAATGACGCATTAAGATCGTTAATCCCTATTATTAAAAAGAGAGAAAAGCGGGCTGCCGAACAAGGGCATTGAGATGGACTGGGAAAAGCTGGTGCGCTTTTACCCTTTCCGGATATCTTCAAAAATCTCCTCCTTTTCAAAGCCCTTCTTCTCTTTTCCCAGCGCACTCATTCCTGGTGTTATGCTTCTACAAATAGAAATTCTCCACAACATTTAAGTTAATTGATGGAGGCTTAGAGGTAAGGGGGGTGGTCAGGAATGCGAAGATTATGGAACAGGTATCCTAAACTTTCTATTTTAGTTTGGCTTTTGCCGGTTATATCAACGGGCTTTCTTGTGCAATGCGCGGGACTTCCGAAGATACCGAGCTTAGAAGGCATTCTTGAAGGCGAGCCGCCTATTACCACCAGTCTTTCAGATGCTGTCACTGAAGTCCCCTTCCTGGATGATTTCGATCCCAGACACTTTGTTTCAATGACGGTATTGCCCCGTGACCCGAAAGGCGGCTTCTTGCTGCGTCCAGGCCTATTCAGATTTAACGCTGAGAGCTATTGCTTGCATGCAGGGAAATACGTTCCAGGTGGAGGAGACGGGTATCTGTATGCGCCGCTGAAAGGACCCCGGTCAGATATTATAGGCAACATTCTTCAAAGATCAGTGGACCATCCTGAGGTTCCACAAAGGGATATTCAGACGCTTTTATGGGCCATCCTCACCCGCACTAAGATTAGTGATATGTCCCATGAGATACAGCTGACCGCCGCAGAGCTTTTAACACCTGAGGAGATTTTTGAGATCAACGGAGGAGCAATGGGGCTAATCCCGGAGGAACTGCTCGAGAAAGCCCTCGCCAAGCTGCCGCCCCAGGTGCGTCAAGTACTGGAGGCCGAGGCTCGTTTGCGGGAGATGCTGACTGAAGCCAAGGCAACATATGAGGAACTGGAGCGTGTTGCGGTGCGGTTCGGAGATGCTCCCCTTGGAGAGGGGAGTCGCGAGATTCCTATCGGGCGATGGTCTTACCACTCTGATGGATATTTCATACGCTATTTTCCGTCAGGCTACAGCAGTATCCTGATCCAGGTCTACGTTCCTGAACTCTTCCAGATCGAGCGAGATGAGCTTGGGCGGATCACACGGATTGCTGACGGAAAAGGTAACCAGATCGAAACCAAGTACGACGACACAATTGGACTATTAACGGTTCCCGGCGATCCAGCCATGCAGGGTTACGCATTTCGTTCAATTCGTTTTGTGTGCCGCAAGATAATCCCGCCAGAGGTGGTGTTAGACTTAGAAGCCACATGGGACGCTGTTGGGTGGACCCTAGTCGGCGTACCTTCTGGAAAAGGATGCAGTGAACCGTCTTCGGAGCGTTTCGCCGATCTGAAAGATCGCTATGAATGGGCCAACACACACAAGAATCAGTTAAACAAGTTGAATGAACAGTTCGCTCCAAAAGGCAGCATTCGGGATATCGTTGATCTTGGTCACTACGCGGTTGCCCTGGCAAAGGCTATTAGCGGTGACCACACTAGAGAGATCAAATGGGCTAGCAACCATATCGATCTGGTCAAGAAGGCTTGGCAGTATGCAGTGTGCAAGCGAGAGGGTGGTTGTAACACGGAAGGTGCATCATTTGGGTCACTCAACAGAAAATCTAAGGAATTTTCAGATTCGCGAATGCTTTTAGCATCCTCCCAGAGCACGAAGGTGTACGCAGAGATCGGAAGTAATGAAAAGGGAAGCAAGGACAGCTATCGCAAATATGACCCTGCTGGTAACGATGCCGTGCCGGGCAATACGTCTCGACAACGTCTCGGAATATCGCCACGTTCGTCCGATGACAAGGATGAAGTAGACGAGGCTTGCCAAACAATAAATGATCACTTGCTGTTTCAAGCCCTGATGTTGAAAGCCTTTCAGGATCAAGGGCTGTACGATGCCATAAAGGATATGGGATTGGGCTGGGAGCATTATCAAGAGGCAGTGAAAAACCTTGCCAAAAAGGCATGGGATTCAGAACAGTGGACTTCCTTTGATAACTTAAGTAACGCGGAAAAAGCAGAAATTCTCAAGTCACACTGGCCACCGGCAGGGGAAAGTCCAATGCACACAGATTGCGATTGCAACATCGTGGAAAACTGGGATTTGGATAGATTCATAGAGGAAGATGGCGAACTTGCAGGGAAGGCTCTCTACCGGGCGGCCAGGACTCATGAACAAGTGCACCGAAGCACATGCATGCGCGCAACTCCCAGGTTTTTCTGCCTGCAGTTTGAAGATATCGAATTTGGGCGCAATGATGAGATTAAAGCCTATAATGCTGGGATAGACGAAAAGGAGAAATCGTTGAAAGAACTAGGTTGCAAATAGAATAGTCAGCCTATTGTAGTTTTATAGAGATTCTGAGAGGGACTCATGGAACGTTTTAAAACAATTGATTGAATATGGACAGGAGGTATGTGGCCAACTATGGGAACGATAAGCATAACAAGCCAAATGCAACCGACCGCCTTCGTCGGCGGCTGATTTGCGACGTAGGGCGGATTAATCTAAAATGCAGTGAGATACTAACTAATGAATAAAAGAGCCTTGTTGATAAATGTATTCGCTTTTGCTTGTTTACTTATTTCTTTAATAAGGAATAAGGAGAAAACGAAGCAATCACTGATAGGAGCGGTAAAATCTTTCTTCCGCATCCTTCCAATGGTTTTTATTGTCATCATCGTCATAGGCCTGCTTTTAGGTTTCGTGCCCCCGGCCAAGATTTCTGACATTGTCGGCGAGCAAGCGGGTTTTGGCGGATTAATTCTTATCGCCTTTTTAGGGACGACTCTGCATATTCCAGCACTTATCTCCTTCCCTTTGGTGGCGTCACTTCTTAAGGGTGGGGCATCAGTTACTGCCGTTGCCGCTTTCATAACAACGTTGACAATGGTTGGAATAGTTACTTTGCCTCTGGAGATAAAAGAACTGGGAAAGAAAATTACCCTGCTGAGAAATGGCATAAGTTTCATCTTCGCAATTATTATTGCTCTCATAATAGGGGCAATATTATGAAAAAAGACACGGCGGTAAAGGGAGCGATACGAGATGTGATTCTTCTGGGTATCACTTTGAGTATCGCGATAATTTTGCTATCAATTTTCCCTGATAGACGAGATATTGTTTTTACAACATCATGGGAGTTCTTTGTTGAAATGATCTGGATATTACCTGCCGTGATGATATTGATGGGTCTTTTTATGGTGTGGGTGTCAAAAGACATGGTTGTAAAATATTTAGGGAGAACTTCGGGAATAAAAGGCTTTTTTCTGGCCCTGGTCTTTGGCGCTCTGCCAACAGGTCCCCTTTATGTGGCTTTCCCAATGGCCGCGGCTTTAATTAAAAAAGGCGCGCGCATTTCCAACGTCATTATTTTCCTTAACGCATGGGCGTGTATAAAGCTTCCTCAAGAAATGGTAGAACTCCAATTTTTAGGACCTAAATTTATGGCGTTGAGACTGATTTTAACTATTATATTTGCCGTCGTCATGGCAACGTCAATCGAACGGTTGATTGAATGGAGCAATAATAAAAACGGCGTGTCATAGGAGCATAGGAGGTAAAAATGATGCAAGTATTTGATGTTAAAACCATGACGTCCTATCCGTACCAGGAAAGGGATAAAAATGTTTTGTCGTTAATGGGATGGCAGAAGTAAGGGTCAATCAAGAAATAGTTAATGGGGGTATGCACTTGACTCTTGTAACCACAAGATGTAGTATATTGGTGTGGAAGACTATCCGAGGACAATTCTTGAGTTTGAACAGCGTTTCGCCACTGAAGAAGCCTGCAGAGAATATGTTGTTCAGCTACGTTGGCCTGAAGGTTTCTGTTGTCCTCGATGCGGTCATAGAGAAGGCTGGATCATGAAAAGGGGAGTGTATTGGTGCCGCCAGTGTGACTATCAGGTTTCTGTCACAGCAGGCACGATCTTTCAAGATAGCAGAAAGTCATTACGGCTGTGGTTTCGAGCTATCTGGTACGTGGTTAATCAAAAACAAGGGGTCAGCGCACTGGGGTTACAACGAGTCTTGGGGCTTGGTAGCTATTGAACAGCTTGGACATGGCTGCATAAATTGCGTTGTGCAATGGTACGCCCTGGCCGCGACCGATTACGAGGAACTGTTGAGGTGGATGAAACATATATTGGAGGCAAAAAGCCAGGCAAGCGAGGTCGCGGTGCGGCTGGCAAGACATTAGTCGTGGTAGCGGTTGAAGATAAGGAAAACCGAATTGGTGGCATTCGCCTTCGTCGTGTGGCAGATGCATCAGCAGCGAGCCTGATACCGGCTGTTCAAGACAGTGTGGAGGATGGTGCCTTGGTGCGTACCGATGGGTGGATTAGCTACGATCAATTATCTTCCAAGGGGTATGAGCACACTGTAGTGCGTAAAGATGCGAGTGTCGGAGACAACCTTTTGCCTCTGGTAAACCGAGTGGTTGCATTGCTAAAGAAGTGGCTACAAGGAACTCATCAAGGGGCAGTACGGCCATCCCATCTGGATTACTACTTAGACGAATTCACGTTTCGCTTCAACCGGAGGACATCCCGATCGCGTGGCAAGCTTTTCTACCGATTAGTTCAACAATCAGTAGCAATCTCTCCGATTACCGGCAACAATATTCGCGGCGGTCGGTCACTTTCGTGAACCACAATATATAGGGGTCACAAGAGTCAAGTGCATACCCCCATATTAAAAAACCATTGAAGGGGCAAGCTAAAATATTTATTTTTCTTTCTACTGTCTGGATCACAAGCGGCAGAAATGATGGCTTGACATCATTTCAAAATATGTTATGATGTTTATATGAGAACCACATTGACACTCGATCACGACGTGGCGGACAAAACCAGAGTGCTGGCGCGTAGACTGGGTAAACCTTTCAAAGCTGTGGTCAACGAAGCCCTGCGATTGGGACTCGAACAGGTTGAGAAGCCAATGAAGCAACAACCCTACAAGACACAATCCCACGCAATGGGCCTTCGCCAGGGCTACAGCCTCGACAATATTCAGGAATTGCTTGCCCAAGTCGAGGGAGAAGATTTCCGGTGATTCTAGTGGACGCTAACGTGCTTCTGTATGCAGAAGACAGCCTCAGTCCCTATCACGACACAGCACGGCAGTGGTGGGATGCCCAGCTTTCCGGAAGATCTCCAGTATGTCTGTGCTGGACGGTGCTCACAGCCTTCATTCGGATCGGCACAAACAGACGGGTGTTTGAGCGCCCACTTTCACTCAAGGAGGCCATCCACCGTGTTCAGAGCTGGGTTGACCAACCGTGCACCCGGCTAATCTACCCTACGGAACAACATTGGCAGGTCCTTCAAGAACTGCTTGAGCAGGGACAGGCAGTAGGAAACCTGGTCACTGATGCACACCTCGCAGCACTCGCCATTGAGCATGGCTGCCAACTGCACTCCACTGATTCCGATTTCGCGCGCTTCCCCAAACTCAAGTGGAGCAATCCACTGAAGGGCTGAGGCAGGCGTTCATATCGTAAGCCTGTTGCTGTCGAACCATTCACTGGAGACCGACACGGCAAAGCCGCGCGGCTCAGCTCTATGTTCGCTTCTTAAATTACTCCTTGACGTTGAGACGTTATAACGTTATAATGTCCACAAAATATATGGAGGTGGCATTATGGCAACACCAGCTAAACGAGCTACGATTTATCTGAACCCTGTCGTCCATAAGGCGTTGAAACTAAAAGCACTTGAGACATCTCGATCTGTATCCGATCTTGTCAATGCGGCCGTCAGAGAAGCTCTTGCCGAGGACGCGGAGGATCTTGCTGCGTTCGAAGAAAGGGCAACAGAACCTCTGCTCACTTATGATGAAATGGTGAAGAGTCTCAAAAAAGATGGCCGGATATAGGCTTTTTTTCAGGAAGTCCGTGGAAAAGGATTTTGGAAGCATCCCAAAAAAAGATGTGAAAAAAATTCTCAATCGCATTGAGACGCTTGAAAAAAATCCCCGCCCGCAAGGCTGCGAAAAGTTGACCGGCCAAGAAAGATATCGGCTGCGACAGGGACGATACCGGATTGTCTATTCAATCCAGGATGATGAACTTTCCGTATGGATCGTTAAAGTTGGTCACCGAAAAGGCATTTATCGCTGAAGTGAACATGGCGCTTCAGCAGACCTCGTAAACTCGGCGGTTGAGCTTAGCGTTGGCGACACCTTAATATTCAATTGTTATGGAACTGACCAAACAAGAACGCAGGTTTGGATAGCGTCCATCAATAAATAATTTCCTTAGCCTCGCCCCTCTTTTCAACATGATATCAGTTACATATCATCATATCATGGAAAATAATACATGATAAGCACAATATAAATAAAATTTTCGATATATTTTAACTGTTATGTTTTTTTATTGATAAATATCTCAATATGCGATAGATTTTATATGCGCACATAATTACTCGAAAGCGCCTACTCGAATTTGAAAAAAAGCATCCTGATTGTTCTTCCCCTCTTGATTCTTGGTATAGGATCGTCAAACGTACTGATTTCAATTCATTTGCCGAACTTCGAAAGACTTTTCCGGGTGCTGATAAAGTCGGCAATTCAACGGTTTTTTAATATTGGTGGAAATAGGGCCCGTTTGATTGCAACCATACACTATAACACTCATCGGGTTTATATTCGCCATGTTTTTACCCATAAAGAATATGATCGAGGATCTTAGAGGGAATTATGAATACCCAACTTAAAGAACTTGCTAAAGTTTGGCCGGATATCCAGACCATATTTTCTGTGCCACATAATGAAAAAGACTACGATAAATTGGTCAATCTCCTTGATAGCCTTATTGATGAAGTGGGCAATAATGAGAACCATGCCCTATCTTCGTTGATGGAGACAATCGGGAGCCTAATTGGAACATATGAATCCCGGTATATTCCCGAATTAGAGGGCAACCCGCTGGATACCCTAAAAGCTTTAATGGAAGAACATGGTCTGAAACAATCAGATCTGACTGAAATAGGGAGCCAGGGAGTTGTATCGGAAATCCTATCTGGCAAACGTCAGCTAAATGTTCGCCAAATAAAGCTTTTAGGCAAACGCTTCAAGGTATCTCCCTCAGTGTTTGTGTGAATTAATGTTTCAAAAATGTAACCTTGCCCTTGCAGCCGACAGCCAATCGTTGCGCTCAACCCATCGGGTTAAGAGCGCCGCTGCATGGCCAAGTACCCACTTTGGTGCTTACACTGGTCCAGATAGTCATTGGCGAAAACAGGAGCATAACGTATGCAGTGAATCAATTTTCAGTTTGGTTGGCTGAATCTGTGGATACTTGCGTTGATATTCTTCGCCACACCAGTTCTGTTAAACCGCATTAGAGGGAAAAACGGCAAGGCAGGCCTGGCACGCGCTACCACAATTCCACCAATGGTCGAGGGTAAAGCTTATCTCGCGGGTAATTAGGCAGACAATCGAGGTGCTGCAATGTACGATGAGAGAATCCAGTATGCGTTGAAAACATTTCCCACAGAGATTACAGATGAATTTCCCACATCCTTACCTTTGCTTGGCAGCTTTCGCCAAGCACATTGGAGAAAAACGACTCTTTCGCGGATTTGGAAGTGCTCCTGATTCAGCATAATCTAGGGCCTTTTCTGCTTCGCTTGGAAGCACTCTTCGAGGAAGGCTTTTGACCTGAGAGGACCTGGCTGGTGGATATCCCTTACTCAACCAACGAGCGCGTACGCAAAGAGATCCCAAAGCGGTTTGGGGTTCCAGACCTTCAGATTGCATCACCCTTCCGAGACCCGATTGCGCCTTACTCCACCATACAGTTGCGCCGCGTAGAAGATATTGTCCACTATCTTGCCAACCGGGTATCCCAATCTCGCTTGCTCGTGGTCGATGATGGCGCTTGCTTTGTCCGGGCATTAAAGAACATTGAGGATTTTGACCCTGCTTTCTCAAGCTTTACCTAGATTCCAATCCAAGAGGAGGTTTGGACGATGACTGGACGCTCCCTAAACGAGATATTCTTGCCAGGCAACACCTGTTTCGGATGTGGTCTGGCCAACCCAATGGGCCTCGGGGCAAAATTCTTCCGGGATCAGAAGAGTTCTGACCGCATCTTGGGGACGTTCGACGTACCCCCACACGCTACCGGTCTGCCGGGCTTTGCCCATGGAGGGGCCGTCTACACCGCGCTGGACTGCCTCGCCGCCTGGGTGACGTTCATCTTGCGTTCCAACCGCAAGTTTATTCCGGTAGGGCAAAGCTCCACCATTACCTATCACAAGCCGGCCCGTGCTGGGCAGCGCCTAACATTGGTAGGAACAATCGCCAGAGAAGGTCCGAAGCAGGGCGATCCTGTGGTCGTGCATGGTGAAATCCGGGATAGCAATGGAGTTCTGCTTGCTGAGGGAGATTTCACTCTCCTTCTTCTCCCTGTCACAAAGTTCAAGAAGGTGGCGGGCATTGACCAGCTCCCGGAAGACTTTGCCAGGCATTTTGACCAAACATAGTATCCATTCGCGACGTGACCAAGGGTGACTAACTATGAATCAAACATAGAGTTCACCCTAACTATGGGGGAGATGACCAAATGCGGGTTTGGAGAATTTTCTCTGGTAAAAGCCCCGAAGAATACGGGCAAAGGGGAGATGCTCTTTTCGAAACCGCAGAATATGGACTTGCAAAGATCGTAACAGTTTAGCTCTTTGAAAAAAAATTGCAAAAACTTAAGAAAAAGCTGGCGTCGCATCAAAATCTGGTGTATGCAGTTTCTCTAACACAAAGGGGAACTGCATGGAATCTATTCTTTTCAGATACCGTTCTCGGCAACTTAATGCAGATGACATACCCTTCATCAGGAGTGTTATTACCCGGAACTATACGAAGGGAAGGACCTATATCTCGCAGGTTTTATGTAAGGCTTGGGCCTGGGTACAGCCTAATGGTAAGCTTAAGGAATATGCAGCCCGGGACCTCCTGCTACGTTTGGAAGAAAACGGTCTCATTGAACTTCCCCCTCGCATAAAACGGAACAATAATCTCAAACCCAAATCTTTTGATCAAACACCATTTTTCATCAAGCTGCCGCTTGGTGGATCGGTTGACGATTATCCAAAACCAGCCATCCGAGTGGCAGGCGCTCAAGATAGTTACTTATGGGATTATCTGGTCCACCACTACCACTATCTTGGGTTCCCAAAGCTTGTTGGCGCTCATTTAAAACATTTGGTCTCTATCGATGCCCAGGTCGTTGCTTGTCTGGGCTGGGCCAGTGCTGCCTGGAAGGTTAAAGACCGGGACACATTCATTGGCTGGGATGAGGCGACCAGGCGCAACAACCTTTATCTGGTTGCCAATAATGTACGGTTTTTGATTGTGCCCTGGGTTCAGGTCAAGTATCTTGCTTCCAGGGTACTATCCTTAAGCCTCAGGCGCCTGTGCAACGACTGGCAACAACTCTATGGTCATCCCATTTATCTGGCCGAGACCTTTGTTGATAATGCCCGTTTTAAAGGTACCTGCTACCAGGCGGCCAATTGGCATTATGTGGGCCAAACCAGGGGCAGTGCCAAAAGAGGCAACGCCTATAGCTATCACGGTCACACAAAGGCTATATACCTTTATCCCTTACATTGTCATTTCAGGAGGTTGCTTTGCGATGACCAGGGATGAAGCTGTAGCCATTCTGGAGAGGCCAAGAGATCAAGCTATCGATATTATTCTGGCTCTTGCCGAAAAAGCGGAAAACTATGACCGGATGTGTGGTGATGTCAGTCCCACAACCCCCTCCGGAATGACTCCCGTATATCTAAAGTCGAGTCATGGTAAGCGCAAAAAGCGGCCAGGCAGAAACAAAGGGCATGAAGGGGTCTCGCGCAAACGATCTGAGAAGGTGGATCATTTCAAAGAGCATATTCTGGATCGTTGCCCTGCCTGCCAGACACCTGTGAAAGATCCGATTCAAAGCTATCAACGCTATACAGAAGATATTCCACCGGTTAAGCCAGAGGTGACAGAGCATACGGTCTATGGATATTGGTGTTCTAAATGCAAAAAAATCGTTTATCCCAAACTCACAGATGCGTTGCCAAATTCCATGATCGGCCTCAGAGCAGTTTTCTTCACTGCCTGGCTTCATTACCTGATCGGTGTTAGTGTCAATAATATTGTCAAGATGCTTTCGGTCTTTACGAATTTCAATGTTACTACCGGTGGCTTGACACAGGCATGGAACAATCTGGCTTCCGCCCTGGAGTCGATTTACAACGATATTGGGCAAATGGTTGCAACAAGCGCCGTGTTAAACGCAGATGAGACGGGATGGAGAATCAACGGTGTAACCCACTGGCTATGGTGCTTTGCAACCCAAACATTTTGTTATTATGTCATTGATAAAAGTCGAGGATCTCCTGTAGTGAAAAAAGTCTTTGGCGCCATATTCAAGGGAATATTGATCTGTGACTTCTGGGGCGCTTACAATAAGATAAGCGCTTTGGCCAAGCAGAGGTGTTTCTATCATCTGTTCACAGAACTCGTTAAAGTGGACAAACGCAACTCATCTGATAGCTGGAAAGCCTTTCGTAAGAAACTATCCCGTTTGCTCATGGATGCCATCCGGTTGTCAAACAAGATAGATCAGGTTAAATCCAAAGATTATGAACGTCTCAAAGAAAGGCTTTACGCAAGGCTTGACCAATTAATAGAGACATCCTCTGACGACAAAGATGTCACAAGACTTATCAAGCGATTAAAACGACACAGGGAAGAACTTTTTACTTTCCTGGAATACAAAGCTGTAAGCCCGTATAACAATCACGCTGAACAGCAGATGCGAAAGCCGGTCATCACAAGGAAGATATCGCAACAGAACAGATCAGATCAGGGAGCAAAAACTCAAGCGATCTTTATGACCTTGTTCAGATCAGCCGAACTCCAGGGACGTAATCCTGTGGAAACCATAATGGCCGCCGCCCAAAATGCCATAGCTGATAAGGCAGTGGCTGAAAATGATTTGAAATTAACAGTATAGTTTTTCAAAGAGCTAAAGTGTTACGAGTTTATCTTGTTATTGGGCCACAAGAGAGCGCCACGGCTTGGAATGAGTCAACCGGGGGAAGTGCACGCAGTAAGAAGGCGAGAGCGCGTAGCAAACGAAAGGGCTATCGAATTTACCCACTGATTTATTTATTTTCTTAGCCCCGTCCCCCTTTTTTTCCATAATATTCTTCAAAATAAGGAATATTTAACATGCTTACACCCGATCAATTTCGCGTTAATGAAGCTTGGATTGCTGTCAGGGTTAATGATGCCTCCTTGTTTGTAAAGGATGAACCTTATGATATCTACGTTCTTATGGATGCCGCTAGTTGTTATGCATTTGGGCATGTACTATCAAGGGTAACAGATGAAGCCCCTCGTGACAAAGATGTAGAAGCTCTTTTCAAAAATGCATGGAAGGCGAAGAATCAATGGGCTGAAAAGTTAATACTGACGGAAAATTCTATTGCCGAGGATGTATTTAGAAAGCAAGCAGAAAAAAACGGTCTTTCCGTTAAGGTAGTTCCTTTATCTGACTTGGAGCCAATTGTAGGCCCCATAAGGGAATCATTTGCATCAGGTTTTATTGGAAACACTATATAACACCAGCTTCCAGCACACCGCCAGGGCCGTGCCACTTTTGAAAGGCGTTGTTTATTGTATGCTCTTACGTTCTTGGAAATAATCAGCCTAGAGCTGGTGGTTGCTGAAGCTGAGCCGTCTGGGCGTTATGCCAATCGACGAAATAGATATGTTAGAGGGGAAGAAGGAGATGGATTATGAAAAGTATTCCGAAATTATCATGAAAATGGTAATGCCACAATCATTTCCCATCGGCATAAAAATCCTCAGAAAGGGTGATCCTTTTCCTGATGGGGTAGTTAGGCCTGGCAAATTTGCAATCAAGGTCGCCCTGTGCCAGTGGACTAACCTGGCCAGAAGGTGAGGTTGGGTAGTGGGTGCGATGGCAGAAGATATCAATTGCATTCCATGCTTGGTTGGTTTCAAGAAACTAAAGAACAAATCCGATTTTGCCCAATTTGCTCTGGACATGGGGTACTTCGATTCCCTTGAGCCGGCTGCTGACCTGGTAGAACAATTGGAACTTTTGAAACTCGGAGAGGTAAAAGGGATTGTAGCATTTCCCCTGGCCAAGGCGCCAGTTAGCCCTGATCTTCTTGTAATCTATGGGACACCAGCACAGATGAGTCGACTTACTTATGCATATACCTATAGCCATTCACGTGTAATCCATTCCAGGACGACTTTCGGTCTCTCCTGTGTCCCCACGGTTATGCCTTTCTGGAAGGAGGAACCGGCCTTAGTCCATCCGGGACGAGGGGAAAGTACGTTGGCAGGGATTGATGACAGCGAGATGCTCTTCTCCACGCCGGTAAGTCACTTGGAAGCCCTGGTAGATGGCCTGGAAAAGACACATAAATCAGGATTGAGTTATCCAATCCAGGGATATGTCCTGTATGAACCTCCTCTTATTCCTCCCATGAAGGCATTTTGGATGCCCCCAGATGGGAGCATTGATGAAAGATTGTAATAATATAGAGAGGTGACAAGATGAAAAGAATAGCACAAGACTCATGGATAATAACCTCGGTCATAATATTGTGTGCTTTTGCTATCGGGCTTTGGAGTTATCAAAAGCCAGCTTTTACTTTAGAAGTAAATGAAAGTGTGGCAAAAAGGAGTATCAAAATAGTGGCCGAAGGGGATGTTCTTCATTACCAAGAAACTCTGTTCTGGGATGAAACAAAATTTTCTGAGATTTTGTTGGATGAATCTGAGTTTTTTTCCCACCAGATTGAGAAATTTATGAAAACCTATGAAGTGAATGCTGACAATTTTGGCGTTGAATTTGTAAAGGACAAAAATTCGACATTACTAAAATCTGATGTTCACGGTGAATTTACTGGAAACCGGTATGATTTCCATTGGTTTCTAAATCCTTTGCGTCTGGATTTCCTTGACAGTCCCTTTGATAAATCTGAAAGAGCACTCTCTTGGAAAGGGCTTATTGGCGGGATTTCAACCAGCATTGTTTTGGAATTTCCCTTTTCCATCAGTAACTGTCATGCCCATGTTTGGCCAAAGTGAGGTAAAAATCGAGTCTGGCCTTGACATGGGACATCTTCAACTACCGGGTGGATGCTGATCCCGATACCCACCTGTCAGCGGGACCGAGGTTGCTTATTGGAATCCTTTAATAGAAGAAGGATCTTTTGTATACGAATGAATCGGCTTACATGGTCAAAGTAGGAAAAGGCGGTTGCCAAACGAGCGTTTGAAGCCGCCCATGAAAAGGAGTGCACCGAACTCTTCAGTGAAGTTCGAGAAATGGCGAATAAGGCCAAGGACCCGGACGACTTGTGGAGGCGCCACGATCTCCCAATTGAGAAAAGGAGGGAAATTGATGACAAATATGATTACCAGTACTCAATACTGATTCTCGTGTTCGCCAGACTGATCAAAGAAGGATGGATAGACATGGATGACCTGCAATGCTTGCGCGAGGAAAAGATCGAGAGAATTCTGGATGTGGCGAATATATAACATTTCAATCGCAGTGACTGAGCACATCGAACCAGGCAAATGCAGCCAACAGCAAATCGCATCGGCTGATTTGCAGAGTTAGCTCAAAAGGAGAAGACATGTCCAACGGAAATATTGAAAAATTGGCGGTACTGATAGACGCAGATAACGCCCAGCCATCTATTGTTGAAGGACTTCTCGCGGAAATCGCAAAGTATGGGACTGCTAATGTGAAAAGGATTTACGGCGACTGGACGGTGCCAGACCTAAAAGGGTGGAAGGAAATTCTGTTGCAGTATTCAATTCAACCCATACAACAGTTTCGATATACCGCGGGGAAAAATGCTACCGATAGTGCGATGATAATTGACGCAATGGATTTGCTTTACACCGGAAAATTTGGTGGATTCTGTATCGTATCGAGCGATAGTGATTTTACAAAGCTGGCGTCAAGGATAAGAGAGGCCGGTCTTTTTGTTTATGGATTTGGCGAGAGAAAAACTCCTGAACCATTCGTTTCGGCCTGTGACAAGTTCATATTCACTGAAGTGCTACGATCCAAGGATGAAAATGGCGGGATGATGAGGCGCAAAACAATCAACGAGCTCAAGCAAGACACAAAGCTTGTTACTTTATTAAGAAACTCTGTTGAGGCATCTTCTAACGATAGTGGGTGGGCTCATCTCGCACCAGTAGGCAGCAACATCGCCAAACAGGCACCAGAGTTCGATCCACGAAACTATGGTTACAAAAAATTAGGGGATCTGGTGGCAGCAACAAGGCTTTTTGAGATCCAAGAAAGATCATTAGGAGATGGCCACTCAACTGAACTTTATCTAAAGGACAAGAGGAAGAAATAAAGAGATGAGCTTTTAGCCATTGAGTTGACGCTTGTTTCACTGCATGCACCTCATCGGCAACATTATTCGTGGAAGGAACAATGATTATCCGTCTGGAAAAGCCAGAAGACCAAATTGGAATAAGGCATATCAACACTGAAGCTTTTGATACTGATGCTGAAGCAAAACTTATTGATGCATTGAGGAAAAGTGGTATTCCCTTGATTTCTCTAGTAGCAGAGCAAAATGGTGAACTAGTCGGTCATATACTTTTTAGTCCTGTTACTTTGGAGGCCGACAACTGCAGTATTTCTATCGCAGGTCTAGCCCCAATGGCGGTGGCACCAGAATTTCAAAAAAGGGAAATAGGTTCAATGCTCGTAGAGGAAGGCCTAAGGCATTGTGAAAATGGGGGTTATGCTGCTGTTGTCGTATTGGGTCATCCGGATTACTACCCACGGTTTGGTTTTAACCCATCCGTGAACTACGGAATCAAATCGGAATTTGACGTTCCTGCTGAGGTATTTATGGCCAAAGAGTTAAGAAAGGGGGCACTGGCCGACTGTAACGGCATTGTAAAATACCACAAAGTTTTTAATCAGCTGTAGGCGTATAACAAACAGGTTGGAGCAGACCCGGCTTCGTTAGTTCAGCCGTCGTAGCCGTTGACTACGCGCCATCGCCATAGCGGCTTTGGCGCGTCGGCAGCTATGGCGCGGTGAACCAGGAAGAACACGGCTGGTTTTACGTTAAGGCCTCAGGTTCTCGAAGATTATTGGTCTGCAGCTCATCCCGAAACGTTACGCGCGCCCCTGTGGCAAAGTGAATTGCTTAAAGGACAACATGATTTGTTTCAGATAAGGAAGTGCTTGGGTATGCAAGGGAACGGCAGGCACGCCCTTGAGCCATTGAACAGAGAAAGGAGGTTGCGTGCTAAGAAACGAAGGCCACAGGTTGACACGTGTTGTGGTCTGCACACCCAGAGAGGAGTACTATCGCGCAAGTGATCTTAAAAATCACAACATTACTCAGCTCGCAGATCGCAATCTGGCGATCCAACAGCATGATACGTTGAAATCAAAGATCATGGAATTTGGAAGCGAAGTGATTGATATTCCAGAACTTGCCAACCACCCAAACTCTGTTTTCACCCGCGATACAGCACTATGTACCCCCAATGGCTATATCAAACTGAGATTGGGATTAGATACCAGACAAGGTGAAGAGGAATGGATGTCACAGGTCTTAGACTCGATAGGCGAACCCTGTGTCGGCGAAATCAAAGCGCCGGGAACAGTTGAAGGCGGAGATGTCATTTTGGCGGGTACAGTTGCCTTTGTCGGGCACTCTATTAGGACAAATGATGAGGGAGTGAAGCAGCTTTCTGCCTTTCTAAACGCTATGAACTACGAAGTACGAGTCATACGGCTCCCTGATTCCATATTGCATTTAGATAAAGCTATGATGGTTGTTGGGCCGGACCGGATACTCTACTGTGGTGGATTGATCCCTGATGACGAGCTAAAAGGTTTTGATACCATTGAGGTTTCTTGTGATGGGCCTGCCACGGCCAACATCATCTGTTTGGGCGAAAATGAATTGATCGTTGAACGTTTAAATCGTGAGGTGACAAAACGGCTTGAAGCTAATGGTCTGATCGCCCATGATCTTGATTTGTCCGAGTTTGCAAAAGGAACGGGTGGCCCCAATTGCCTTATCATGCCTGTTGAGCGTAAGTAGACGACACGGCGAATAACAGTATGTTTGCAGTTATCTTGCCAAGATGGTAGCATCCAAATGCCTTCAGTGCTGTGCAAACCCGCAGAACGTTATGCCATCACTAAATAGGGCATCAGATTCAGGACAAAGGGCGCCTAATCCATTGCGCCCGCACCCTGCGGGCCGCGGGATGCGATCTGATCGCTCAAGTCGGTAGCCCCTTTGCATGGGCATGCGCCCTGTCAGAAAAGGAGGCGCGCGATAGATGTGACGCAATAGCGGATGCAGCAGGTATACCTGCCTTAATGATGGGCCTGGCCATTGTGGATGGTCTCAGAGCGCTCTGTGCACGGCGAGTTGCGGTAGCATGCACATATTACGAGGCTGATTGGCGTGACGGGTTTGCAAACTTCATTCGGCTTTGTGGCTTTGAAACGATCCATGTTGCAACGCTTGCTGATCAGCGGTTAATCCCTGCCTCTGCGACCATGGAAGACTACGGCTGGTCTATGACACCTGAATTAACCCGCAAGTCGGTTGGCTTTGCAGCCGACGCCGCGCCTGATGCAGAGGCAATCGTAGTAACCGGGGCGGGAACACGCACTATAGAGCTGTTGGTTGAGTTGGAGGCGAATACCGGTCGACCAATTGTTGCGGCGGATACAGTACTCTATTGGGCAATTGCACGTGAGTTGCGCTTGTCTTTGCGCCCCATTCTTGGAGCTCTTTCTAAGACGTGACCACACTTAGGCACCGCCCGACAAACGGGATGGAGCTGACGCGATAGACCGCGAGGAACTGTATGTCAGCTACCAAAAAAGGAGGGGATTCACCAGTGAAAACTAATGTGAAGTCGATCCAAAATGATAACAACTATTATTTCCTGAAGAAGAAAATTACCGGTATTGGCGCCAGTCCGAGAAAAAACGGGAATTCAGATGTTCTTTTGAAGCATATCCTAGAAGGGGCTAAGAAGAATAACATCGCTGTGGAAAATGTTCAGCTACGGGACTATCAGTTTCAACCGTGTATAGGATGTGAAAGATGCAGAAAGGACAAGATCTGTACCGGTCTTAACGATGGGATGCAACTCTTGTATCCGAAAATACTGGGATCTCAGGGTTTGATTCTCATATCCCCTACCCACAACTATAATGTCACCGCATGGATGAAAGCCTTTATAGACCGTCTTTATTGCTTCTATGACTTTGAGGACAACCGAGCGAGTGGTTGGTCGAGCCGTTTATCCGGGCAGGCTCGGAAAGCAGTCCTGGCGGCGGTTTGTGAACAGCAATCAAAGAAAGACATGGGATTTACCCTTGAGGCGATGCGTCTTCCACTCGAAGCGTTAGGATACGAAATAATAGGAGAGTTAGCTGTACTCGCAGTCTTTAACAGGGGAAAAGTGAAAGAGAAAAAGGAAATATTGGCCAAAGCATCAACACTTGGAGCGAATCTGGCAAAATCTTGCGCTTATACAAGCACGTTGGCTTTGAGGTGGTAAAGGAAGTAGAATTAGGGCCGAATGAATTCATTTCACACGAAAACGGTTGATTACTGCTGAAATTTAACATCTCCACAACAGCATGAACTGGGTGGCTAGACAATTCGCTGGCGCTCATTGCCAGCCTGTTATGCTTGGGGTTAGCTGGATCGAAACCGAGGTCAAGAAAAAGACTATGGAAAGTAATCTAGTTAAAAAAGATTTCAAGATAAGAAATGGTAAACCATCCGATCATGCAAGAATTGTTTCGGTTATGCAAAATTGGTGGAATGGCCGCGACCTGACTGCAATGTTACCAAAGCTGTTCCTTATTCATTTTCGCGAAACCACCTTCATTGTTGAGAGAGGAAACGAATTGATCGGGTTTTTGGTCGGATTCCTCTCTCAATCACGTAGAAATGAGGGATATATTCATTTTGTAGGAGTGCATCCGGGGTTTCGAAACGACGGCATAGGAACTTTTTTATACGAGCGTTTTTTTGAGCTATGCCGTAAACAAAGCCGAACAATTATCCGTGCTTGTACATCACCGGTGAATAAAGGATCAATTGAATTCCACATAAAAATGGGATTTCAAATTGAGCCGGGAAATGGTGAGATGGATGGTTTTTTCGTTATGCTCGATTATAACCGTCCGGGTGATCCAAAGGTATTATTTACAAGAATCCTGTCATAACCAGCTAACACACCGGCTGAACCTGTCCCGCTACACACCTCGTGGCGTCCAGCGGGACAGGTTATCCGAACGTTAGCGAGCTGTATGGTCAAGTAGCCACTTTGGTGCTTACACTGGTCCAGATAGTCATTAGCGAAAAGGCACATAACGTATGCAGTGGTTCCACTTTCAGTTTGGTTGGTTGAATCTGTGGATACTTGCGTTGATAATCTTCGCCACACCAGTTCTGTTGAACCTCATTAGAGGGAAAAAAGGCAAGGCAGGCCTTTCACGTGCTACCACAATTCCGCCAATGTCGAGAGGTGAGCGTTTAGTCTATATCCTTGTAATGGCACCCCAGTTCTTGCTACCTCTATATGCGATTTTCGTACCCTTCACCGCACATGCAATTCTACTGGGTTTGGCCTTGCTGCTGTTTATGGTGGGGCAAGTATTCCGATTGAAAAGTATCTGGGATTATACAGCCGGCCCACCTGGCGAACTGATCACCCATGGTGTATACCAGATTTCGCGCAATCCCGGCTATTTTGGCGCAACCCTGGTCTATCTTGGTATGGGCATCGCTGGCGGTTCCTGGCTCATCGTGGCGGTGTCGATCTATTGGTTCCTTGGCTATCAGTGGGTTGCTACGGTGGAGGACCGCTTCTGTACGGAACACTGGCCAGACACCTTCCCCGAATACAAACGCGCGGTTGCCAAGAATCTGCTGTTTTTCTAGGCCTGCTTGTGCAATGGGTTGGTGTATAAGACATATGGGGACTGACGGTACAACCTTCAGCGGTTTTTTCACAATGGCGCGGCGCGCTAGCCCGTCACTGACGTTCGCTTCGCGCTGCGCTTGGCTTGCCCTCTTGGTTGGGAAAAATGATGGTCGAGGGTAAAGCTTATTTATTTCGCGGGTAGTTAGGCAGACAATCGAGGTGCTGCAATGTACGAAGAGAGAATCCAGTATGCGTTGAAAACATTTCCCACAGAGATTGCGGATGAATTTCCCACATCCTTGCCCTTACTTGACAGCTTTCGCCAAGCGCATAGGAGAAAAAACGACTCTTTCGCAGATTTGGAAGTGCTCCTGATTCAGCATAATTTAGGGCCTTTTCTGCTTCGCTTGGAAGCGCTCTTCGAGGAAGGCCTTAGACCCGAGAGGACCTGGCTGGTGGATATTCCTTACTCAACCAATGAGCGCGTACGCAAAGAGATCCCAAAGCGGTTTGGGATTCCAGACCTTCAGATTGCACCTCCCTTCCGAGACCCTATTGCGCCATACTCCACCATACAGTTGCGCCGCGTAGAAGATATTGTCTATTACCTTGCCAACCGGGTATCTCGATCTCGCTTGCTGGTGGTTGATGATGGCGCTTACTTCGTCCGGGCATTAAAGAACATTGAGGATTTTGAACCTGGTTTCACTAATGCTTTCAGACGAAGAACTGCCATCGTTGAGCAAACAACCCGCGGCCATCGATACCTGGAACAAAAAGAATACAGGCGGCTGGTTGAGGATGCTCTTGACGCCCCTGTGGTCAGTATTGCTCGCTGCAGCACGAAGGTGGAGTTCGAAGCCCCTTTTATTGGCGTAGCCGCTTCAAGGGCTGTGGTCAACATCTTCGCCCGCGAAGGAATCGAAATAGACAATCTTGGCCGCGTAGCAATCATTGGGTTTGGCCCAGTCGGTCAAGCCGTTTTTCACGCCTTGAAGGACTTCGGTCATGCTGGTTCCATAAAGGTAGTGGACACGGACGAGACTAAACATCAAAGAATCGCGGAACTAGGCGGTGAGCCGCACACCTCTTTGCCAAAGGAGAAGAACTTCGATCTAGTAGTAGGCTGTACGGGTTATACTTCCTTTGGTTTCAAAGACTGGGAGTGCCTTTCGAGTGACGCATATCTTGTTAGCACTTCGTCCGCAGCTGTCGAGTTCAATCGGAAACAATTCGTGGATCTGGCTGAACTCTATCCAGAAGACGAAATTGAGATTGTGAATAAAGAAGACGCCAGAAAGAGCGGAATCCGTGCTACGCTGAAGATCAGAGATGCACAGAGACAGAGGCAGGTGGCATTTATCCATGCCTCCTTCCCAGTGAATTTTGATGGTCGAATGGAGTGCCTGCCCACACGGATCATCCAGGCCACACATACGCTGCTTTACGCAGCCGGATACCAAGCGCTCGAGGCGAACAGGCCGGGGATGAAATGGCTTGATCCGAAAATCGATGGTGAGATTAAGAGCAGAGCCTTGGAGTACATTTGAAACAAGAAGCGATAGTGCATCGGGGGTCAGGATCTGACAGGCTGCTGCCGAAATCCCTTTGAGCAACAGCCTGTTTAGAGCTAACCCCGATATTCACATGAACAAAGAATCGATCATGCTATCATACTTAGATGCTCTGCATCGGGGCGCAACCGAAGAGATCATCGCTCTCTTTGCTCCAGACGGCATCGTGGAATCACCTCTGTACGGAACCGTTGGGGCATCTCGCTTTTATCGAGAAGTAGCTTCAGACACTATTAATTCAGAACTGGAGCTTAAGAATCTGTTTTTAAGCCATGATGATTCTGCCTCAGGGGCCATACAATTTCTTTACCGGTGGACGATGAAATCAGGGGCAATCGTGGCTTTTAATTGCATTGATGTATTTGAGTTTGAGGGTGAGCCACCGCGCATTAAGAAGCTGACGATTGTCTATGATACCTACCCATTGCGTGAAAGCTTTTCCGCGCTGAAGAAAGCCTGACAACCGCATCTAGTCGGCCACTTAAGCTGGCCGTTAGCTGCCTGAGATTTCGGAGACTAGTATGAAATATTCGGCACTTAACCTTGAAGAAAAATTCGCCAGGTTTTCCGATCATTGGTCACCAAAAATAATTGCCCAGATGAATGATTACCATTTCAAATTGGTTAAGCTCCAAGGCGACTTTGTCTGGCACAGTCACGCTGATACCGACGAGGTTTTCATAACTCTGGATGGAGAAATGAGCATCGAACTCCGTGACGGCAAAGTTGACCTGCAAGCAGGCGAGATGTTTGTCGTCCCGAGGGGGGTGGAGCACAAACCATTCGCCGAAAAGGAATGCAAGATAATGCTTATCGAACCTGCAGGTACGATAAATACTGGTGACGCTGGCGGTGATTTCACGGCAGAAGACGACGTTTGGGTATAGGCCGCAGCTGACATGGCGGGACAGGTGAGCTTTGCGAATATACTTCACCCGCATCGGGGGGCGTCTTCATGATAAAATCAGAAGAGAGGAGCTACCCTCAGTCTCCAGATCACTATGATTCGACGCTGTCTATTGATTATGTTCAGAGATTCTACAGTCCAGCAAAAGAGTGGATCTG
>JAFDDT010000233.1 GCA_019310725.1 Deltaproteobacteria bacterium
TTTCCTGAGTTTGCAACCTTTCTGGTGGAGTGTGGGATCGACTCAATCAGTCTTATCCCTGACACAGTGGTGAAGACCCGGCTCGCCATTGCCAGAAAGGAGGAGGAGATGGGGGGGGGGGCGACCAAAGACACCGGAGACGGAATGTGAAACGGAGAGTTGTTATTACCGGTATGGGGGCTGTGACTCCACTGGGTGTTGGTGTAGAGGAAAGCTGGAAGAGATTATGTGCTGGAGAGTCTGGAATCAAGAATGTCACCCAATTTGATGCCTCCCCGCTGAAATGCCAAGTGGCCGGTGAGGTGCGGGACTTCGTGGCAGAAGATTTTTTAAAGGGAAAAAAGATCAGGAGGACCGATCGCTTCGTCCACTTCCTTTTGGCGGCCACCAGGATGGCCTTGGACGATAGCCAATTTAGCGTTAAATCGGGCGAGGAATACAGGGTAGGGGTAATAGCTGCCACGGCCATCGGGTCCTGCAAAACCTTTGAAGCAAACCATGAACGCATCATCAATGGTCTCATGCGAAACGTTACCCCTTATCTGGTAATCAACCTTTCCGCTAATACTGCTGGGGGCGAGATGGCACTCATGTGTGGGGCTCGCGGGCCCCACCATTTCCTTCAGGAGGCCTGTTCTGCGGGGACGAATGCTATTGGCCTAGGATTTAAGGCCATTCAACACGGCGAGGCTGAGGTAATGATCGTGGGTGGCTCTGATGCAGGCATTAGCCCCACGCTCATGGCCAGCCTGGATAACCTCGGCGCCATCGCAACCTCCTGGAATGACGCACCTCACAGGGCAAGCAGGCCCTTTGATAAGATGAGAAATGGTTTTGTCACCAGCGAAGGCTCGGGGGTTTTGGTTTTGGAAGAACTTGATCATGCAAAGGCCCGCGGAGCTCACATTTATGCAGAAATAGTGGGCTATGGGTCCACCTGTGATGCCTATCACGCGGTTGCCCCTCTTCCAAGTGGAGAGAGTGCGATGAAGTGTATGGAACTCAGTATTGAAGGAGCCGGGATTCGGCCAGAGGAAATTGAATGTATCAATGCCCATGGAACATCTACTGTTGCCAACGATGAAACAGAGACCCTTGCTGTCAAAAAGTTGTTTGGACCCAGGGCACAGGAGATCATGATCAGTGCAAATAAGTCGATGATAGGCCATATGTGGGGAGCTGCCGGTGCAGTAGAGGGTATCTTTACAGCGAGAACTCTCCAAGAAGGTATCATACCTCCTACGATCAATCTGGATGAGCCTGATCCCAAATGTGACTTAGACTATGTTCCCCATCGTGCCCGACGCTCAAATGTCACCTTCGCCCTTTCGAACTCCTTCGGGTTCGGCGGCATCAATGCAAGCCTTGTGTTCAAGAAATATGAAGAATGAGACATATCCAGAATAGATTAATCATGATTGCGCTGGATCTTTCGCAGTAAAGATCCCCCCATCTTTTGAGAAATCTTTCATTAAATTCCTTGACATAGATTCTATTATCCCTTAATTTTTCTTGGATATATACTAGGTGTCTATATAAGCTGAGATCTTAAAATTTATCCGCCAGACTTCGGGCGGATTAATGTCAAGTTTTTGTAATACCACTAAGGGGCAAAGTATAATTGGGATCGTAGAACGGTTGCGGTTGCGCAGCTCGAAACGGTTAACGGTTAACGTCATACGAAACCAGCAGCGCAACCGTATAACCTTAGACGAAACCAACATCGCTTCGTCTCAATTAATGGAATATCATTTTTCTCCACTCGTCGGTTTGCCCGTCCCGGGCCGGTACGGGCCGGGGAGGCAAAGCTTCACTAGGTAATAGTAGTTCATAATTATTTGAAATATGGGGATCAAATATGGAAATAAAAATTAACGCAACGGCCCAACCGAAGGAAAAACCAGCCGATGAATCCAAACTTGGCTTTGGTCGCATCTTTTGCGATCATATGCTCCTCATCGACTACGATCGCGCAAAGGGTTGGCACAATGCAAGGATAGAGCCCTATGCCCCTATAGAACTTGACCCGGCTGCCGCTTGTCTCCACTACGGCCAAATGATCTTTGAGGGTCTCAAGGCCTATCACGGCAACGATGAGGGGATATACCTCTTTAGGGCTGTCGAAAATTTTAAGAGATTAAACAACTCGGCAAGAAGGGTATGTATGCCAGAGCTTGATGCAAACCTGGGCATGGAAGCATTAAAGAAATTGATCCTTCTTGACCGGGAATGGATCCCGAAAGCTCGGGGCACCTCACTCTATATCAGGCCTACTATGATCGCGATCGAACCATTCTTGGGTGTCCAGGCAGCAAACAAATACCTATTTTACATTATTATAGGCCCTGTTGGATCATACTATTCCGAGGGCCTGAGTCCTGTCAAAATCTATGTTGAGGATAAGTACGTCAGGGCCGTTCCTGGCGGTACCGGAGAGGCCAAAACAGGGGGTAACTACGCAGCCAGCTTGCTGCCAGCAAAGGAGGCCAAAGAAAAGGGTTTTGCCCAGGTTCTCTGGCTGGATGGATGCGAAAAGATGTATGTAGAAGAGGTTGGCACCATGAATATGTTCTTTGTGATAGATGGTGAGGTTATAACAGCCCCTTTGACAGGAAGTGTCCTAAGCGGTATCACCAGAGATTCCGTCATCAGGATAGTGAGAGACTGGGGTTTAAAGATGGAGGAAAGACTGCTGTCCATCGGTGAAGTTGTTGCTGCTGCTAGTAATGGCAATCTGAAAGAGGCCTTCGGAACCGGAACTGCGGCTGTTATTTCACCTGTTGGCCAGATAACTTACAAGGATAAGGACTATGTGATCGCCAGCGGCAAGATGGGGGAACTATCGCAAAAACTTTACGATGAGATTGTGGCAATCCAGTATGCTGAAAAGCCTGATCCTTATGGCTGGGTGGAAAAAATCGGATAAAAGATAGACTACTATGTCGTAGTAGGCTTAGAAGTCCATGCTCAGCTATTGACAGCAAGCAAGGTATTCTGCGGATGATCAATGAGATCTTGAAAGAAGCTTTAACAAAATCATAGCGCTGCCATTCATCCCTCTATTCAAACTTACCGAGACTTACCGAGTGCATGACGCGATATAAATTCTACCAAAAGAAAGCACAGCCTGAAAACAGGGTCTCTGGTATATGTTGGTTTTTGACTGGTGCATTCTGGTTCCTAGTCCTTGCTCTTCTTGTTTCGATTCCCGCTCTCTACTTTACCAAGAAGGATTTTGCCGCTGAGGTGAGGCAGGTAAGACAGCCCCAGCCCAATCAGTTCTTTATAGGGATTGATGTTTCTCAAACGATTGAGCCGGATATCCTTTCCGATTTTGAAGATTCCCTCATCTCACGGCTCCAAAGCTTTATCGGACAGGAGGAGGTTTCCTACCATATTTCCGTCTTTGGGCTTCCAGGTTGTGGAGAGGAAACAATCGCCACGCTACTTTCAACTCAATCGCCGAAGGATCTAGCATCTTTCACGCGAAGGGTTGCGAAAAGAATAGAAAAGATATCCATTTCCAATAGGGTAGGCGGGGAGGAAGATACAACCCCCTTGACAACACCTTTGTTTTATTTTCTTGAAAAGATACTGGAAGAGAGGGCAGGGCAAAGGGTGATAATCTTTTCAGATCTGGTTAATGACGATGGAGGCTGCCAGGAGCATTCCTTTCCCTTTGAAACAATAGAGAGATATGGGCTCCACAGAGGGGGTCAGATTATTTTTCTATACCCCACACCCCATGTAACCGGGGAATACGATACGCCTGACCTGCCTGAAAAGTTGATGAAAAGACAGAAGCGTTTTATCACGTCAATGTACAAACTCAGCAAGCAAGGTAAGGTGAGGGCGTTCTTCTACCATATTCCTGATGATCCTCAGAAAAGAGTAACTTTCTTGAAATCACAATTGCAACGCGCTGTACCGGCAACTGTGTTTGAAATTGTTTGGGAAAGAGTTTCGAAGATGATTGACACTATCATCGTTGCTGTGAGGGGGTGATAGGGGATGGAACTCGTATTTGTTGAGGCCCGTGACCTACCTGATGCCTGGTTTCAGTGTGTATACAACATACTTGAAAAGGGGAGAACCTATCAAATAGACAGAGGAAGCTATGAAGGGCAGAAGAGGCTCGAATTTGATTATGTAACGGTGCATATAAAATTTCCAGGCACGAGACCACTGTTGCCCGACATCCCTCCAGCTCTCGGGATACCCAACCCGGTTGCCGATGATTACTTGGATCAATACCTGCCGTACCTTATGACCTCTGCAAAAAAGGAGGGCGAAGAATATACCTATGGCGAATATCTCGAAGCCCAGATTAGTGAAGTCATCAGGATTTACCGGGACGATGGCCCCGGAACAAACCAAGCCTTCATGACCATCGGTAATCCGGAATCAATCTACCTGAGCGATCCACCTTGTCTCAGGGGGATTGATACGAGGATCAAGGAAAACAGGCTTCACTTTGTTGTCTATTTCCGATCGTGGGACCTGTGGAACGGATTTCCCGCCAATCTGGGTGCTATCCAATTGATGAAGGAGTACATGGCCGAGAGTATAGGTGTTGGAGATGGGGAAATTATAGCTGCCAGCAAGGGCCTTCATCTTTATGACTATATCTGGGAATTAGCAAAATTGCGAACCATGAAAACGTGAAAACCGCAGACACACGCAGACAAACAGTTCCGCTGGCAGAACTCTTAATGCTCATGCCCTTTTCCGAAGGCACTCTCGGCCCACCGGGACAGAGCAGGCAAACTTTAGAAGACTGATGACCCCCCCACCCAACTCCCTAAATCCAAACAACATATTGTGGTTCAGCCTCCATAAGCCTTTTTTAGGTTCTCGTGTATCATGACCAAAGTTGACTTCAAAGATCTTGATCTGGAAGAGACCAAAACATGGGTAAAACAACGCGGGCATAAGGCCTACCGGGCCGAACAGATC
>JAFDDT010000234.1 GCA_019310725.1 Deltaproteobacteria bacterium
CGATATAGAGATCAATGCGGGCCAGGCCCTGGTTCGGGGTAAGAGCAATCTATCTGGAGCCCAGGTTATGGCCACCGATCTGAGGGCAAGCGCCTGTCTTGTTCTGGCTGGTCTTGCTGCCAAAGGACGGACAGAGATCTCACGGGTATATCACTTGGATAGGGGCTACCACGATCTTGACAGGAAGCTATCTCTGCTCGGGCCGAAGATTTGGCGGGAAAAGTATTAGTGTTTGTTGGGTTAATTGGGTTTATTGAGTTCATTGAGTTCATTGCGTTTGTTGGGTCCAATCCTACCATAGACATCACATAGGGTACAAAACTGGTTGCGTGTTACGTGATGCTTGATGCTCGTCTTTTCAACGAGTAACAAGTAACCAGAAACGAGTAACGAGCATCTTACCCTGCACTTCGCAGGGTTTTTCTTCCTGTCCTTTAAAGCGGTAGACTTCATCCATACAGCAATACTGACCTCCCTACGTATTTTCCCGATAATGATTCAGTCTTGCTTTATTGTAAAGATTGTGCCATAAGATACGTGGTGCATATCTAGGTCATGTGAACCCTTTAACCGAGGGTGCTATGGATTGATTATTAAGACCCCATTTCTCATCAAGAGAGGTGGGGTTTTTGTTGTCTTAGGGGAAAGTCTTTCTTCATCGAGGTTCTGTAGGAACTGAGTAATGTCTGAACATGTCGAGATTTTCTACATTTTGATTGTTATGTTTCTTTCTTAATTGCAGGTTTAATGCTTTTTCAATGGACGGTTATTATGACGATAAGCGATTGGCTTGTAATTTCAGCAGTATTAGTTGGGCCTATTCTAGCTGTCCAGGTGCAAAAGGGAATAGAATCTTTGAGGGAGATAAAGCTAAGGAAGCTAAAAGTATTTAAGACACTCATGGCAACTAGAGGAACAACGTTGTCTCCAACACATGTGGAAGCACTAAATATGATCGATCTTGAATTTTCCGCAAGCAAGTCGAAAGAAAAGAAAGTGATAGACGCTTGGAAAATCTACAGGGATCATCTGTATAGCCTCAAAATCGATCGAAGCGATCCAAATTACAATGTTAAATTGGATGGTTGGACCGAGCGCTCAAATGAATTGCTAGCTGAATTGCTTTATGAAATGGCGCAATCTGTTGGTTACGATTTTGACAAGGTTCACTTGAAAAAGGGATCTTATACACCACAAGGACATGCAGATGTTGAATTTGAACAGAATCTTATAAGAAGAAGTTTTGTCGAGCTTTTTATGGGAAACAGAGCATTCCCAGTTCAAATCGTAGAGAATTCTTCTCAAAATGGTTCAGATAAAGAAGCAGAAACATAACTGCCGCTTCAACTTGGACGCTGTAGACCGGGCCACTTAGCCCCAGCCGTTCCTTATCATAGAAACTGAAGGTGCCATGGATTGATTATCAAGACCCCATTTCTCATTACGAGAAGTGGGGTTTTGTCTTCACTTAATTCTGAAAGTATCACAGCATATTTTTCAATAGGGGAACGATAGGCTACTGTTGTCCTAACATTGTTTCAGTCCATGATCATAGAATGCCCAAATTGTCAGATAAGAAACCGACTCCTTTCACCGCTTAGAAAGGATGGGATTTGCCGATGCTACTCTTGTGGACAAGTAATCTATGATCCACGCAAAGAATCTGATCATACCTCTTCTTTCCATGGACGTATAAATTTGCCATCAATACTAGAGGATATCCATTCCGCTATTGATAAGGAGTTGAAAACCATCGAAAGGTACGGTGCCACATCACGTATTACGTTATTGTCTGGCAGGAAGTCTACCAAAGCTTTTGCAAGAACCAACCTATATAGATTTGAAATGCTTATTCAACGAACACTGCCAGATGGCAGTCAAGGTAGATTAATCGTCAGAAATAGCTCTTTTGATGCAAAAGTTGTTGCCACTGAAGGACAATTCATTTGGCTAGATTTATCTCAGGACCTGGGGCACAGAATTCCACACGCATACTATGACGTCGACCTTAGCTTTCTCTTGAAAGATCTCAAAGAGAAGTATTCTTCTTTGATCGATAATCCTAATATAATATCAGGTCCTGGAATCAATATGATTCAGGGGACTATTCCAGAAAATCCCATCGCTGAGTTCTCTGCGACTGATACCGCACACTACCTTTCCTCGGAACAGTTGTTTGCAATAGAGAATGCATTATCAATGGAAATAGGAGCTATTCATGGCCCACCTGGAACCGGAAAAACACGCACATTAGCAGGAGCATTAGTGGAATGTTTCTTGGCTGAGGACAAATTATTAGTCTGCGGTTATACAAATAGAGCTGTCGACGAGGCATTGGGGGCATTCAAAAAAGCCGCAACAAGCTGTATTCCCGAACAATTCATAAGCGCACTAAAGGCTGGAAGGATTCTTAGAAAAGGCGTGAGCGTTTTTCCTGAGAAAGATCCTATTATCCAAAGCACTGAAGAAGCGACTGAAAATCTGAGATCGGCCCTACAAGCCGAGCTAGATAGCATCCGCAAGAAGATTAGGGATACTGAGGAAGCTCTCAAGAAGCTGATGAGACTAGAAAAGGAATTGAAAAAGCGAGAGCGCCTTCGAACGGAGCTAGATAGAGTCCTTTCAGAGATATCGACTGTTAGCGAGAGATTCGAGAAGAATTGTGATGTAATTAGATTCTTGGATAATCTGATTCAAGGGGGAGAGCAAGCATTTGCAGACTACCAGCAATCTAATTTTTTGAAAAAAGTCTTCACCACTAGGAAGAGGCGCAAGCTTTTAGAGGAAATTCAGAAATACAAAGATAAGAAACATGAGATCTCTTCTCAACAGCAATTATTGATAAAACGTAAAGCGGCTTTTCAGATCATGCGTGAAAAACTGCAAAAAGATTTGGCTGAGGTAGAAGCGAAAATTGCAGGGCAAGACACCACAGACCCAAAGACAAGAATAAGAACCCTCGAAAACCAATTACATAAACTCAAGATGGAAGCACATTATGTAGAGCAGACTATTGATGAAGCATCAGATAAGGTAATAAATAATGCTCTAATATTATTTGCAACGCTTTCGAGAACTCACCTCGATCAGGATATCAATAAAGTAAAATTTGATCGTGTATTTATAGATGAAGCTTCTATAGCATCGTTACCACAACTCTTTTGGGCCGGCTCGCTAGCTCAGAGAGCGATTCACATATTTGGAGATCCAAAGCAGCTAGCTCCTATCTGCACATCAAGAAACGATGAAGTGCGTAAATGGTTTGCCCGAGATGTTTATCATCATGCAGGTCTTGATGATGCTTCCAGCCGTGCAGTTGCAACATTGAGGATACAACGCAGGATGAACACAGAAATAGGTGAATTGGTATCGGCGCTATTTTATGACAACCAATTGGAACACGAGGTCCCTGACGAATCCGAAGAAATATTCGGCTGGATGTCCAGTCGTAAAGTTGCAATTCTGGATACAGCAAATCAAGGGCCGTTTTGCAATAGACATCAAAGTGGGAGGGGCTTCTCACGGCTTAATGTGGTTCACGCAGTCATCGCCCTAAATATTCTCAAAGAAGCTGCGGAAGTAGGGATAGAATCCTCCACAATGGCATATATCGCTCCATATCGTGCTCAAGCAGAGTTCTTTGGGGCGTTAGTGCTAAAGAACAGAGAGGTTCTCAAAACAGATTTTCTCCCAGATTTGCGATGGGGAACAGTCCACCGATTCCAGGGCGCGGAAGCTAACTTGGTAATATACGATACATGTGAATCTCCGAGGCAACTGCCTACAAAACTGACGGGGGGGTCTATTAAAGTTGACACAGAAGACACGGAAATCGATGATTCCACACGGCTTCATTGTGTAGCTTGTTCAAGGGCAAAAGGCAATTTAATCATTTTGGCAAATCTGAAATGGCTTAGAGAGTCGTTAGCTAAGGACAGTACCTTATCAAAACTGATTAGCAGAATATCCAAAATCGGTTCAGTGTTTCCCGTTCCGGAACAGCACTCTGCACTGAAAATCTTTTCTAAAGGAATGCAGAGAGGACTTTTTGCTGTAGATGTGGAGAATGCGCCTTATATTCTATGTGATGAGGGTGAATTTTATAAATTGTTAAAAGATGATCTAGGTACATGCACCAAGAATATTCAAATTGTTTCCCCTTACCTAAGTGAGAGAAGGCTTCTTTCTCTTGAAGAACACCTCAGATTGCTAGTCTCAAGAAATGTAAAGATGACAGTTTGGACAAAAGAGCCCGCTGATTTGCCTACAAGGTTTCAACAACATAACGAGTGCGCTGACTTGCTTAGACAGCTTGGCGCTAAGATTGTTTTCCGATCGGGCACTCATGAAAAGGCTGTAATCATAGACGAGATTATTTCCTATTATGGTAGTCTTAACCCACTATCCCATCGTAACACCAGAGAAACAATGTTACGGATAACGGACAAAGCCTTTGCTAAGACCCTGTTTGACCATCTTGATCTCGAAGAAGACAAGAAGAAGGAAGAACGATTTGGATTTGAAGAAACCAAAGAATCGGCTACGGAGCGCATATTCAAAAGGATAGGATTAAAGGATATCGAAGGTCGATTAGACAAAGAAAAAGCGAGTAAGATTCTAAGGAAATTACGCTGGGTAATTGCCGAAGACAAGGGGTTACCGTATTTTTCTACACTTTGGAATCAGACTATTGAGTGGCTCATAGCAGAAAGACCAAGCGACCTTTACCATTTACATAGCTGTAATGAATTTCAAAAGAACAAGACAAATATATCTGGATATGAGGACATAGTTTTGAAAATCATTAGCATGATTGATTAGAGAGCTAATAGGTCGGTTTGGGAACAGGAATTTAATTCAGTGCCAGCATCAGGGATACATATCAGTACCACAGGCAGGATTTAATTCTAGTCCATCCATTTAATTCCATTCATATCATTCCTCAAGACTT
>JAFDDT010000235.1 GCA_019310725.1 Deltaproteobacteria bacterium
TATAGCTAGCCATTACATCCTCCCAAATCTGTTGATTAGTTCAAAGAGACAATATTTCCCTCCACATAGTTTGCAAGGATACAGGAAAACAGCCATCAATACAAGGATTCATATCAGGCCCATCTTCGACTAAAACTGACGAGGGTGCCACTCAGAGCGACCAAACGCCCGCTTTCAACCAAGCGACAGAGGTCTCAAGCCAACCCTTCAACCCAATAAACCTCAGGAAGGAGAATGCCATGAAAGTACTTGCCTTAAACTCTAGCCCTCGAAGTGAGGGACAAAGCAAAACCGGACTCATATTGAACCACCTTGTGAAAGGTATGCGTGAGGCAGGCGCCGATGTGGAAATCGTGGATCTCCGCAAAAAGACAGTCAAAAACTGTATCGGCTGTTTCACATGCTGGACCAAAACCCCTGGTGTGTGCATCCACAAGGACGACATGGCAAATGAGCTGTATCCCAAATGGCTGGAATCCGATCTTGTTGTGTGTGCCACACCTCTTTACTGCTTTACAGTAAACGCCACCATGAAGGCATTTATCGAACGCACACTTCCGGTGCTCCAACCGTTCTTCGCACAGTACGAGGGCAGGACCTATCACCCCTTGCGCCACAGACATCCCAAGCTCGTTTTTCTCTCCGTGGCCGGGTTCCCGGAAGACTCGGTATTTGACCAGCTCTCAGCCTGGGTGAACTTCATCTACGGTCACAATGATTTACTCGTGGCTGAAATCTATCGACCGTGCGCAGAGGCACTGACCGTACCCTTTTTCAAGGAAAAGGCAGAAGACATCCTTGAGGCCACTGCGCAGGCCGGGCGAGAGATTGTGGAATCGATGAGGATCTCTCCGGAAACGATGGCGCGTATCAGGCAGGTTATCGTAGAGGACGATACATCATTTTTCGAGATGGGTAATCTCATGTGGAAGACCTGCATTGCGGAGGGCATAACCCCCAATGAATTCGGAGAGAAAGGCCTCATCCCGCGCCCCGATTCCATCGAAACCTTCACGTTGATTATGCCCAAGGGATTCAATCCCGAGGCTGCAAGCGACATCACAGCCACCATGCAGTTTGATTTTTTCGGAGAAGCCCAGGGATCGTGCCATATTAGGATTGACAATGGTGAGATTGAAGCAATAGAGGGAACGGCCGAAAATCCAGACCTCACCATTGAGACACCCTTTGAAGTGTGGATGGATATAATGACCGGCAAGGCTGACGGGCAGCAGATGTTCATGGAGGAAAGGCACAAGGTCAACGGCGATCTATCACTTCTCGTGCGAATGAACCAGCTTTTTGGGAAGATTGCCCGAACCCCATTCCATGTATCATATTGAAGGCTCAGCAATCAGCAGAAGGGTTACCTCCTCCAATCGCTGCTGGAAGCTCCCCTTCTCCTGGTTCATGAAGCATCGGCTCAACCGGGAGAGACAATCTCGTTCCCGCTCTGAAAGCCATCCATGCGGTTCTCCCCATTGGTTCTTGAGGGCTTGGGCCCCTTCGATTCCGTTCGAAACCATGACTTCAATAGGAAGAAGGGTCTTCAGGAAGGCCCCCGAGATATCTTGATCAGGACAGGAGAGTTGCAAACCTGCTCCCAGATCTGGCGCTCGTCTTGTGTGTCGGAAATGAGGTATTGAACAAGGGCCCGTTGGCTGAAACCAAGCCCTATTTCCCCAAGCCACTGGATAACCTCCACGTCTTTTGATGGCCAGGAAGAGCAAATAGATGCATTGCTGAAGAACTAGGAGATCCAGGCCGTGGGAACTTCCCGTTTGTTGAAGCCCGGCTGAGAATCGAAAGGCGTAGAACTCTGGGGTGCCGTGCAGGAGGGCGATTTCATTGGCATTGTCGGTAATTCAAGCTCACGGGAATTTACCCACTCACTACTCCGCGCTTTTGAGAGCAACTCGGAACTCGCTGCGGTCAAACTGACCGTTCCATTTAGAGGATGGTTGATCCTATCAGTGAGACTCAGCGATCGTGCCTGTTTCTGGGATCAAGGTATCAAAGCAGTCATGATCACGGATTCCTCTTTCTACCGAAATCCGCACTATCACCAATCGTCGGATACCATGGAAAAGTTGGCCCAGCGCTATATGGCAGAACCGGTGGAGAGTCTGTTCATCTTCTTCTGTTCTCCTCAACAGTGAGTCCCCAGGCTTGAATTCTAAAAGTCGATACCATCCATTTAATCACAGCAGACAGCATGGTCCGCTTGGGGACTGTGATGGGGAACGACATGGATACCTTGTTACTATGGATACCCGTGAGCTGAGAGTTCTTCTCGAGATCTAGAATTCTCATCTTGCATTTTGCTATTTTCTCTTTTACAAGATGAATGACGGACGTCTATATTTCTGCACATTGTTCAGAACGGTTAGTTACTGGAGCCGTTTCTCGTTATTCAATCTGAGCGGTATTCTGCTGTTACCAGTTACATTTGGTCACCTTTCGGACTTAAGACATTCCTCCGACCATTGCCGCGGACAATCGGACTCCGGCGGACAAGTATCATGCTCGGTTCTCATCTTCATCTTCCTCTCTGAACTGGACCTGTTGTCCACAGAATATTTTAAACCAGTATGTAGCCAGCCTTTTTATAAATGGCGGCCCGGTTTGTGTCTTTGCCCAGCTCTGAAGAAACAGGTGACGGCCACAATCAAAGACACTATTCAGTGCAACGGCGAGTTTTTGCCATCTCTCATGAATACATGTTTTAAGACCTTATTGGCAAGCTTGGTTCTCGTTACACTGTTGGTTGGTTTCAGTGGCGCTGCATACCCAGCCACACCAGATATATCAGCAAATCAACCAAGCGCTTCGTCAGACTGTTGTAAGGGCAGCCATAGTGAAGAAAAAAGGAATGGGTCTCTTGAACTATTAACCAATGTTAGTGCTGCGATTGAAGCTGCAGGAGTGAGTGGAGGAGACTATGACGCAAGAATAACGAGGAATCTGCACTTTGACGCATTGAGAATCAGGGCCTGGGCCCTCCATTTTAGCATCCGGGAACAAAGCTTGCTCGACCCCTCACCCAAACAGCTTGACCATGAGTTCAGATACATAGCAGTTGGGCATCAAACACCTCATGCGAGGATCAAACTATTCTGGGATCATACCTGTTATAACTCGATCAGGAAATTAACCGATGAGGAAAAAAATGGCATTCACTGGAATGAACTCGGAATAGGGTATGAAACTACAGGAATGATGCCCGGCCATAAGAATGAAGGAATCACCTTTGGTTTGGATTCAGAGTGGCTACATAGCGTCGACTGGAGGGCTTCTGTCAGCAAAATCTGGATGAAAACGGAAAATGATTATGAATGGATCGGTAAAATCTCTATCAGGGATGATGTCTTTAGGTTGGTCAATCACGTCTTTTACGTCCAGCTCGGCGTCAACTCAATCTATGATGATAGAGGTTTTACCCAAAGCTATTTTTTGGAGACAGGAGACAGGATCTGTTTCCATCAAACTGTTTGGTTAACGCCTTTCCTTTCATATGAACATTTCCATGACTGGTATGATTTAGGAGAAGGGGAATATTTCTTTTTTGCTGGTCTCCGCTTGGAGATGGGATTAGGTCACGAAAAACCCAAAAACACCTCAGATCAACCGATCCAGAACATTTCTTGGGCTCCCGAATTCCATATAACTGGAGGTTATGCGACCATTCTTGATAATGAGCACTACGGGCATAGCAGTGATTTTGCCCTTGGCTTAGACCTGATAAAATTAAAGCAGGACAAAGTATTGAGTTTGAATACCTATGTGGGAATTCTTACAATTCCTGATGACCTTAATCCATACATTGTTCAATACAAGGTAGGACCTTCTCTGCAATTGGCCCTGGATAATTCTGAACTCAGAGTTTTTTATTCCTATTCCTGTCTCTATGGTGTTGAATATACAGGCGTAATTAGGAGTTATAATCTCGTTGGTTTGGAGCTAAAAAACAGATGCGCTTCTCATTGGAACTGGAATGTGACGATTGGTGGTTATCCATCAACAAAAGACTTTGATTACTGGGGTGATCTGCAGGCAGGTGTAGATTTTCTTTTCCGTAGGGAAGGCATAACTCCCTATATGAACTGCTCAGTTCACTGCTTACAGGGAAACAGTTGTGAGTTTGGTTATGCACTTGAGGCTGGGGTGAAAATCCCCTGTAGAAGAGGGAGCGGGCGTCTCTATATACGCTGGCAAGATGACGTTGATGTTTTCAGATACGGAAAGGGAACACAGGCGTTGCTTGGTGTCAGATTTAGGTTTTGATTGATTCAGATCTTTGATACGTAGTCTTGAGTAAACACCATTACACCAATTCTCATTTCTCAAGACGAGTGTCAAAAGGCAGCGCCACCAGGCATGGTCGGCAGAATGGTTACTTGAAAGAGACGTACATTAGCATAGATACCTCCATTTTTCTTAAGGTAGCTCGCAACGTTTTGTTTATTCTTTCCCCGGTCGAAAATTATAGATTTCTGATAAGTGTTTTATCCATCGTCCTGCAATAGATAATGGTATGGCAAGAAATTCATTCGGTAACCTTTAATCTTCTTATCAAAATAAAAAAGGACACCCCATCATTGCTGGACGGAATGCCCTTTTTTAAGCTCAAAACAGTTATTAAACTACCGTGACATTTACTGCGGCGGGGCCTTTTTTACCTTCCTCTATGTCAAAGCTAACCCTGTCACCTTCTTTGAGAGACTTGAACCCGTCTCCACTGATTCCTGAATGATGAACAAATACATCAGGACCGTCTTCTTGCTCAATGAACCCATAGCCTTTGCGGTCATCAAACCACTTTACACTTCCATTAGCCATTGCGACAACCTCCTTTCAAATAAATTTTCATGGTTCCAAACTTCAGGTTGCCACTTTTGACAAATGGATCTTTCCCTGAAAACGAAACCC
>JAFDDT010000236.1 GCA_019310725.1 Deltaproteobacteria bacterium
CAATCCCCTGTATTGCAGTAGCTGTGGTGTGTGTATAGCCATCTGCCCCTTTAAGGCACCGGCATTCAATGAGAAAACCGGCATAGCAGAGATCAACCCGGTGCTGTGCAAGGGATGCGGTCTGTGTGTTGCCTCGTGCAGATCGGGCGCCATACACCTCAATGGCTTTGATGAAGGCCAGATTATGAGTATGATTAGTATGGTAAGTGCCTAAAGTGAAATGAGGTTAAGGATACGATTATTACAGATCATAAACAATTCGCGAAAGTGAAACCAGTGAAACACAATATTGTTTTAATTTAACTTCTTAACTCTCTCTATCTTTTTAAACATTGGGCATTTTAGGCACTTTAGTTCACTTCGAAATTAGGAGAATACCATGAATGATTGGGAACCGAAGATCACAGCCTTTCTGTGTAGTTGGTGTAGTTATGCTGCCGCTGACTTGGCTGGAATAAATCGAATGCAGTACCCTCCAAACATAAGGCCCATTAGGGTCCCGTGCTCTGCAAGGGTAAGTCCTAAATTCATATTATCGGCACTAATGCATGGCTCTGATGGTGTATGGGTTTCAGGGTGACACCCAGGGGAGTGTCATTACCTGGAAGGTAATTATTACGCCAGACGAAAATTTGCGCTTCTAAAAAACCTGCTTGAACATTTAGGGGTAGAACCAGAAAGGGTTCAGTTCTCATGGATATCATCCTCAGAGGGGGGAAAGTTCGCAGAGGTTGCAACAGAGGTAATTGAAAAGGTACGTGAAGTTGGCCCTGCAAAAAGGCTTGTCAAAGAGAGGGCCGAGGTGGCTTGATAATGAGATATACCGACAAAATAAGGGAAATAGCCAAAAAGATCCTTGCTGATAAGACTGTCGATTTGATTATTGGCTTTAAGAGGGGCACACTCCCCATGATGACAGAGCCTGTCACGGTACGGGATGCAGAAAAAACTGACCAGCTATACTGGGATAGCTTCTGCAACATGAACCTCGCCAATTATCTTCCTAAACGAGAGGAGAAAATCGGCATAGTCGCCAAGGGTTGCGATTCACGGAACATCGCTGTACACATTGTGGAAAACCAGATCAAAAGGGAACAGCTCTATATAATCGGAGTTCCTTGTGAGGGAATGGTTGATCGGAGAAAGATCATCTCCCTTTTGGGCGATAAGGAGGCAAAAGAGGTTATTGAATCTGACGGGGAAATCATAGTCAAAGGAGAGGGTTTTGAGCATGCATTGAAGAGGAACGACTATTTGCAAGATAACTGCATGCGCTGTATGCACAGGAACCCGGTCATCCATGATGCCCTGGTAGGAGATTTAGTTGAAGAGAGAAAGGAGCCTGACCCTTATGATGACGTAAAAGACATAGAGGAGATGGGATCAGGGGAAAAGTGGGAATTCTTTTTGGATCTCATCAAGGACTGCACGCGCTGTTATGCATGCAGAAATGCCTGCCCTTTGTGTTACTGCCCTACCTGTTTTGTGGATGAGTCCGATCCGCAGTGGGTAGGAAAAAGCATTGATCCCACTGATACCATGACCTTTCATGTACTCAGGGCATTTCATTGCGCAGGCCGCTGTACGGACTGTGGAGCATGCGAACAGGCCTGTCCGGTCGACATAAAGGTCAGGTCCTTTACAAGAAAGCTAAATAAGGATGTGCTTGATCTCTATGGCTCTGAGGCAGGATTGAGCATCGAAGAAAGGCCACCCCTTGATACCTATAGACCTGACGATTATGATGCGTTTATCAGATAGGAAAACTATGTATTTTCGACTGAGGTCCTAATGAGCGACAAAGTAATCAAAAAAGAAGAATTACCGAATGTCTTAAAGATATTGAAAGAGACTTACGAGGTCTTTGTTCCCGTTAAGGAAAAGGGCTTTTATCGGTTTAAGGTCTTAGAGGATGAGAATAAGGTAGACCTCAATTTCACCAATACACGCCTTTCGCCAAAGTCATTACTCTTTCCGCAATCAGAGAGGATGTTTGAGTACAGCCTCGATGAGGCAGACGAAGATGCATATGTCATAAAGGAACCCCCAAAAGACTATGCACCCACGGTAGTAGTAGGCATGAGGCCGTGTGATGCTAAGGCCTTGCGATTGGTAGATGTTAACTTTGTTAACCCCGAATTCAAAGACCCTTGGTGGGCCAGGCGCCTGGAGTCTTTGACGCTCATCGGTCTTGGATGCAAGGAACCCTGTAGCACCTGCTTTTGCACATCAGTTAATTGCGGGCCCTTCAATGAAGAAGGCCTCGATGTGCTTCTCTTTGATCTGGGTAAAAACTACATGGCCAGGGCAATCACAGAAAAGGGTGCTCAACTCTTGAAATTGGCGGGGGTGAGTGAGGATGCAACCAGCGATCTAAACAAACAGGCTGAGGAATCAAAGGCAAAGGCCGAGAAACAGATAATCAGCCATGTACCCACGGACAAGCTCAAGGAAAAAAAGGCTATCGATCTCTTCGATGCCTCTTTCTGGGATGAGGTTGCATTTGCCTGTCTGAATTGTGGGACGTGTACCTTCTTGTGCCCTACGTGCTGGTGTTTTGACATACAAGATGAGGTTAATAAAAAGAAAGGGGACAGGATCAGGAACTGGGATAGCTGCATGTTCCCGCTTTTTACCCTTCATGCCTCCGGGCATAACCCAAGAAGTGAAAAGGTGCAGAGAGTCAGGCAGCGATTCATGCATAAATTGAAATACTATCTGGATAAGTATGATAACGGGGTTGCCTGTGTTGGCTGTGGAAGATGTGTTAACTACTGCCCTGTAAATATTGATATCCGAGAAGTCTTTAAACTCATGAATGAAACATAAGCAAGAAGTAGGCAGTAAGCGCTAAGCAGAAAAACAATGTCTACTGCTTACCGCCTACTTTCAACAACAAGGAGGTTTAATTGCCAGATAATCCATATCTCCCTTACCCGGTCAGGATTCAGCAGATTATTACTGAAACCGAGGACAGGAATCTAAAGACCTTTAAGCTCGGCTTCCTCAACAAGGATGACGAGGAACAGTTTAAGTATATCCCTGGACAATTCTGTGAACTTTCTATGGCAGGCAAGGGTGAGATACCCATTGGTATCGCATCGTCTCCCACAGAAAAGGGATTTCTCCTTTTCACGGTCAATAAGACGGGCGTAGCAACCAAATACCTGCACAACATGGATGAGGGGGGTATAATCGGTGTCAGGGGGCCCCTAGGTAACTGGTTTCCCTGGAAAGAGATGGAGGGGAAGAATGTGTTGGTAATCGGTGGTGGATTTGCATTCACTACCTTGAGATCGAGTATCGTTTACATGCTTCATCCAGAGAACAGAAACAGATTTAGGGATATTACCCTCGTTTATGGGGCGCGATCTCCCGGCCTGCTGCTCTACAGGAAGGAACTTGCTGAATGGGAGAAAAGAAATGACATACATGTCCACATCACTGTTGATGCCACCGATGATCCAGACTGGCCCTATAATGTCGGTTTTGTGCCTGCTGTCACAGAGCAAAAGATCAAAACCAGTGAGAATTCTTATGCCCTGGTCTGTGGCCCTCCTATTATGATCAAATTCACGCAGCCAGTGCTTGAAAAGGTTGGATTTGAACCCGAGAGAATCATCATGTCGTTAGAGATGAGAATGAAATGTGGAATTGGGATCTGTGGAAGGTGCAACATCGGCGATAAGTATGTTTGCAAGGATGGGCCTGTCTTTTCCTTGGCCCAGCTTAATGAATTGCCAAAGGAATATTGACATAGCCTTTAAAAAAATCTTTTTCAAAGGCACGGTGGCGTGTTTTATGAGGTCTAGCGTGAGTTTATCACGGCTTAGGATAAGATTCCTCATAATCTCTTAAGTGCAGAAAAGAGTAATTTCAGATCTTCTACAAACACATTGGGCGGGTCATTTCTCTGTTGGCCTCGCGTCTTGAGGCCATCTGAAAGACAAGGCTCAGGGTACCGTGGATCATGAGCAGCATATGCCTGTGCCTTATCTCCCTGGGATTTCTCGGATCATCAATTCTCGGATGTGCTTATCGTGTTTATAATAAAATGGGCTTTGGTTTTCTTGAAAGTGTTTACCCTGTTAAATAGCTTGAGGAAAGATGTATTACACATATGTGTTGCAAAGCGAATGTGACGGCAAGTTTTATGCGGGTTTTACGCAAGACCTCAAGCTAAGATTTGAGCAGCATAATAAAGGTCTTGTTGAATCTACAAAAGACAGAAGGCCACTTCAGCTTATTTACCACAAAGCTTGTATTGAGAAGGATGATGCGACAAAAAGGGAGAAGTACTTAAAAACCTTCTACGGAAAAATATTCTTAAAGAAAAGGCTCAAATCTTATTTAACAGGGTGAATCAAAAATCTTTGCTTATAGAACCGCTTGAAGCAGGTCTGGATATGGAATCACAAGGGCCCCCATTACAGTTTACTGTGACGATGAAATCGTAGGGAGGGGTTCGTGGCTGATATTATAGTTCGGGATGAAAAAAAACTATCATGTCAATCCTGTTTATCCTGTCTAAGAATAGCTGAACTATCACCATTTTTTCTATCTCCATAGAAATGAGAATGGCCTGGGGCCGTTTCAGATATTTGACTCCTTCCGTACAGTGTCTGGCGTTATGGGGGCTGCATGTCAAGCCCTTTTTTCCAGGGTAACCTCAAAGTCCAGGGGGTATGGGTGTCTTTTTTTTGGTTATGCCCCTGGCCCAGACCTGGTATGCTAGGTTGTGGTTATAAGAAGCAATCCATGCATAAGCAGTAAACACGGTTGCATATTCCAATCCCGTCACGCCAGGGCAGCCCTGTGACATGGCCCCTTACTGGGTCGATTCAAAATGGTTTATTGAGCCATAGGCCTTAGAATCATAGGCTCCATCTATATAAACCATTTTGAAACGCCTGCCCGCCATTTAAG
>JAFDDT010000039.1 GCA_019310725.1 Deltaproteobacteria bacterium
GGTAATCGTTGTCCATAATGTCACGCCTAGCATTGAAGAATATGCCAAGGAACAAGGCATCCAGCTTTACTGGTCCTACGATCTATAGAAACGCCTGCCTATAACAGAACCTCGATAATACTTCAATCCCTAACACTCATGTCAAAATAGTTTGCCTCCTGGTCTTAGAAATTTGTAGGTTTTCCTTTCCGATGATGGTATAAATATTGCTTATTTAGATACCGAATTCGTGGATTATTTGCTAATTTCCATATTCACTGCATTCACAAAGTGGTGAGGGATGAAATGATGAAACTTATCATCCAGATTCCGTGCTACAATGAGGAAAAAACACTTGAAACTACCCTCTCTGCTCTGCCTCGTGAAGTTCCGGGGGTAGACATAGTCGAGTGGCTCGTCATTGACGACGGCAGCAAAGACCGGACCGTGGAGGTGGCAAAAGCGCATGGTGTAGACCGTGTAGTCTCCCTACCTCGCAACCAGGGTCTTGCTAAGGCCTTTATGGCTGGATTAGAGGCCTCGCTCATGGCTGGCGCAGATATTATTGTTAATACGGATGCTGATAATCAATACTGTGCGGACTCCATTCCAGATCTGATCCGTCCCATTTTAGAGGCAAAGGCTGAAATGGTTGTCGGTGCGAGGCCTATCGAACAAATAGAGCACTTCTCTTTTTCCAAGAAACTTCTCCAAAGATTAGGCAGCTGGACCGTAAGACTTGCCAGTAATACCGACATCCCTGACGCGCCGAGTGGATTCCGCGCCATTTCCAGGGAAGCTGCCTGCAAGCTCAACGTATTCAACAATTATACTTACACCCTTGAAACGATTATTCAGGCCGGCCAAAAAAACATATCTGTTACATGGGTGCCTATCCGGACAAATGAACATCTCCGGCCATCACGCTTAGTGAAAAGCATCTTTTCCTATGTCAGAAGGTCCGTTTTCACCATTCTTCGGATTTTCGTCGTTTACAATCCCTTCCGGTTTTTTATAATTATTGGCTCCGTGCTATTCATCCTAGGCGCTCTCATTGGTGTTAGATTCCTGTGGTACTTTTTGAGTGGCCAAGGAGGCGGTCACATCCAGTCCCTCATTCTAGCAAGCATCTTCATCGGCATCGGATTTCAGACAATTATGGTCGCCTTTATTGCAGACCTGCTTAGTGTGAACCGGAGGCTACTTGAGGAATTACAGTACAAGTCGAGAGACAGGGGGCCAAATAGAGACTGATCATATTTCATGCAGTCTAAGGCTATCGACTCATCCAGTTGCCTTGATGTAAAATTCCTATGCGAGTTATTTATTGGGGTACATACGATACGGGGAAACCGCGCACCCGGATCTCGATCCGAGGGTTGCGGGAAAACAGTCTCCATGTCATTGAATGTCATGCAGATGTTTGGGGCGGGATTGAGGACAAGAGCCAGGTATCGAGCTGGCTAAAAAGGTTCCACCTCTTATTTCGATGGCTGTCGAGCTATCCTCTACTTGTCCTGCGTTATTTGCGACTACCAAAACACGATGTGGTTATCATAGGTTATATGGGCCAGCTGGATGTCCTGGTCATGTGGCCGTTCGCAAAGCTCCGCGGTGTTCCTATCATATGGGACGCCTTCCTCTCCCTCTACAGCACAGTAGTAGAAGACAGAAAGTTGATCGGACCAAAGCACGTGTTAGCTAAGCTTCTCTTCGTTTGGGAATACCTGAGTTGTCGCGCAGCGGATCTTGTTGTGCTGGACACACAGGCGCATGCAGATTACTTTAAACAACGATTTAAGATTCCTGAAACCCGAATAGGGGTTGTTTTTGTTGGAGTTGAAACAGACGCTTTTCCGTTGAGACCACAGTCTGTTGAAATGAGAAAGCAAAATCAGCCCTTGGGCGTACTTTTCTATGGGCAATTCATTCCATTGCAGGGCATCGAGACGATTATTGGAGCAGCGCAACGAACAGAAGATCAACCTATTCGGTGGACGATAATCGGGAGCGGCCAGGAGAGCTCAAAAATACGTGACATGATTCACAGGCACCCTCTATCACGCCTGCAATGGATCCCATGGGTTCCTTATAGGGAACTAGCAGAATGGATCCACCGGTCGGACATTTGTCTCGGGATTTTTGGGGATTCGGACAAGGCGAGTCGTGTGATACCGAATAAAGTTTTTCAAATCCTTTCTACTGGAACCCCCCTCATAACCCGAGATTCGACTGCGATCCGTGAGCTTCTAGACACGGAAATGCCGGGCGTATTTCTCGTACCTCCAACAGATTCTGATGCTATTTTGAAAGCTTTGAATAGCTTTCAAGAGCAACGCTCAAAATTGCTCGGCAACACACTGCACCGTGATGTTACAAAGAACATCGATCCTTTTAGTATCGGTAACAAGCTTGTTGGTCTGATAAATGGCTTACAAAAGACCTGTGTAGATATACTTGAGAGCAAATCGTAGTTATATATGATCAAACATCCTTTATATGGCATAAGCGCACCTGAAAAAGGGTGGGTACCTGCACCCCGTTATGTGCTCAGGAGAGATCGGGTGTTAAAGCTCCTTGAACCATTGCCACGGGGAAAATTGTTAGAGATTGGGTGTGGCGCAGGTGCGCTTCTCTATGACCTTTCGTCCATGGGATTCCTTGTTGAGACAGTAGAAATCTCATCAAGTGCCCGAACTATGGCACGCTACATCAATCAAGATAGCACTCGGGTAATTATTCACCAAGATATTCAAAATAATTGGAAACGAACATTCGACTATATATTGGCCTTCGAGGTCCTCGAACATATAGAGGATGACACCAGTGCCTTGAAGAAGTGGTGGGGCTGGCTGAAACCGACTGGATACCTCCTCATGTCTGCTCCAGCACATCCTAAACGATGGAACGCTACTGATCAATGGGCCGGGCACTACAGGCGCTATGAACGTGCAGGTCTTGAGTGGGTTTTGGAACAAGCTGGGTTTCAGATAGTACATACAGAGTGCTACGGATTTCCTCTTGCAAACCTTATCGAGCCTTTCCGCGCACGTTACCACGCTCAGCAATTAAGACGACAGTCATTGATGCAGGGTAATGATAATCAGGGCGCTTACAGCAACCACAGTGGAATCGAGCGCTCTTTGGAGACCAGATTGTATCCACTTCAGGCAAATTGGTTGGGCACCAAAGTGATGCAGTTGTTTTGCTATCTGCAAGGCATTTTCTCTGGCACTGATTGGGGCAATGGTTTTCTAGCTCTATGCAAAAAAAGATAAAAAGTTACTATCGCTGGTTTGGGCTAGGTGTTAGCCTTATAGCACTAGCCTACTTTTTGAATTCCGCCCTCAAACAGATTTCCACTTTTCCTTCACTCTGTTGGGGTCTGAATGCCTATGCCAGTTTTGCCGCAGCAACATCCCTGAACGCTTTAGTAACTCTCACTGGGGGATATTCATGGATTCTCTTGCTGCGTGCTTCTGGCGAAACTTTGGTAACCTCTGAAGGCCTTGTGATATTTGCCCTAGCTCAATTCGCAAAATATATTCCCGGAAATGTAGCACATCATGCTGGACGGGTCGCATTGGCTAGTAGTCGAGGTCTTACGTTATCTCGGGTGATATTTACAATGATCCTCGAAGCTGGGTGGCTCATTGCTGCAGCCGCGATCTTAGCTATGGCCTGGCTCCTCTTCATGCGGGAGAACTTATTCAAATACATGCAGGATATGCCTACAGTGTTTCAGCTGGCAGTTGCTGCAGCTTTAGCGATCGCCTTTCCTCTCCTGGTTGGATGGGTTCTGCTTAAGTGGCGGCCTGGTCCTCTTGGAAAAATCCTCGGTGATGCTACTGTCAATACCCCTTCACCTGGTGTCTTGTTGAATTGCTTAATGCTATATCTGCTGTGTTTTCTATTCATGGGGATTGCCTCCGACCTTTTAGTACGAAGCCTTTTTGGTGTAAAAGAAAGTCGTATCTTCTTACTGACCGGCACCTTTGCCGTTGCATGGGTGGCAGGGTTCCTCACACCGGGGGCTCCAGCTGGGCTCGGCGTGAGAGAAGCCATCCTGCTCAAAGTTCTCGGTCCGATCTATGGAGCCGGTGTTGCTGTGGGGTTGGCTATCTCTCTGCGTGCAATCACTACTTTAGCCGACGTTCTGACCTTTACTGCAGCGCTCATAGCAAACGCAACAATGAATTCCAGTCAGCGAGAACCCCTACCCCCGCATCTGAAAAAGCGATTTTAGGAATCAAAGAATCTCATAGAGGACATAGGCCCCATCGGCTGTTTTGCAACAAAATCTCACCAGATGGGGGTAGTCGCGTTCCAAGGTGGGACTCGAGTACCATTGGGTGTTAGTGTAGAGCCGCGCTTCACTCACAGCGCTCTGTGTCCGGGATACCAAAAGCCACCGAACTCCCGTTTTCTTTCCATATTTGACCACCTTTTCGAGAGAATCATTAGGCAATAAACGACAAGACCCCCCCAATAGATATGAGCTGAAAGGGCTTAAGCCAAAAACAGGCTCGCCATTTACCTGGTCTCTTAGACCATGAAATTCTGTTTCTGCATCTTCTAATTTAGGAAAAATTCTCAATGCAGTAAAAAATCGAGGAGTAGCAAAGAGCAAAAGCGCATACACAACGAAAAAGAAGACAAGTATGGACAACCTTATTTTGAACTTGCTGGTTACCGCATGAAAATAGACGAATAACTCACCTGCAATATGCATTAATACAAATGGAAAGAGAATATGAGAGTACCGCGGAATCTTATCCGTGAAACATGAAACTACAGACAAATAAAACAGAATGAATAAAGGCAATAATAACCTGTTCGGCAATTTCATCTTATCGGATTTCACGAAAAATGGTGAAAGACAAAAAAGGAAGAAGGTACCCAAAATAAGACCTCCTAATGGGTCTCTCAGGTACATGATATTATTATAGATTTTGCCAAGGAAATATTTCGGGTTCCCAAGTGTAGAAACAAAATAGTTTAAGTACTTAGTTTCTTCTTTCTTCTTTCTATTGACACGATAAAGCATTTCAGAGGAGTCTGGTAAGAGCTTTCGCATGAGACGTCGCTTTGCATAGATAGCAGCATAGCTCTTGTCAGGTATGTTTTCAATTCGCTGTATCTCTGCCAATACTTCGGGGTCGGTGGTGGTTACCTCGTGTCCTGCTGTTGAGAAATTTTGCTGTAGGGGGTGGTGCCCTGTCTGGTGATAAATGATCAGAGTATAGGGAGCAATGACGATAAGCCACCCCAGTGCCATGAATAATATGTTCTCGAAAAAGGCTCTCCGTTCAGTCCTGTATGAAGTCAGAGCCTGCAAAAGAAAAAAACCCAATAAGAAAAGGAAGACGACAATCCCGATCTGCCGAGATAAAAAAACCAGAGCACAACTCAGACCAACAATTAGTGAGAGACCTCTTCTGTTACTCATAGAATTCCTGAAAAGTAGTAATGTCAAGAACATCGTCCAACTAAGGGTAAGCACGAAAGTCGCCTCTGATAGAGGCCTCATCCCAACGGAAAAATAGTAAAAGTTTATCTGGATCAACAAGACGGTGAGTAGCGCAACTACTCGATTTGTTGTTTCCTTGAGGTATAGAAATATGGGGATCGACGCTGCCAATGCAGATAGGCAGCTCACCCATTCAGCCACCTTGAGGGATTCTCCGGAAAAGAGATTTCCGCATGCTATGAAGAAGGGATAAAGGAGCGGATATATGAGTCCATTGTTGACATGAGCCCACGAAGGAATGTAAAAAAGCCCTTTAGAAAACAAATCCCTTGCCAATGTTACATACGCTATTGTATCCGGGGAAAAAATTCTCGGGCTGCGATTGAAGAAGTGAGTGATTGGGTTGAGTCCCAGTATGAGGAGTACGCAAAACAAATCCATATGCCAACCCTTGACGGCAATCTCTCTGCTAGCAATTTTCACTTTTTCTCTGCACGGAGATCTTTATTATCGTCGGAAGTCTCTGCCATTACCTGGTATGACGTCTGCATTGTTCGTCATCTTCAGATTCAAGCTCAAAACATAATTGTAGACTGGTCCGAGAGTAAATATCAACACGAGATTCACAACCCGAATGAGTCCCGCTGCCAACAGGCTCTGTGCCGGGGGAATTCCGAATATTTGAGCCCCAAAGACTATGATCCCCTCAGTGACCCCCAAAGACCCTGGGGTAATTTTGATTAATACGGAAAACGCTAATAAGGTTGACAGGAGAAGGCATTTCACGAAAGAGAGGCTCACGCCATATGCCTGGAATGCAAAATATACTGTCAGTAATTCAAATACAGCATGCAAAAGAATAATCAGGATCAATTTGATGACAAGAACACTCTGTCCGCAAATAGCATACCAGGCGTTTATGACTTCACTGATTTTTCTAAGCACCCAGTTCTTAAATTCAGGCACTTTCGGGGAAAAGAGCATAAGTACGCTGGTAGTCATAAACACAACCGCAAAGAAAAAAAATACTATTATATTTGTATAATGATAATTGAAATAGATATACAAGATACAGAACAGACCGATAACTGCATTCACAAAAAAGCTGATAAAGTAGAGCGCTAACATTGTTGCCAGAAACTGTGGAACCGCAAAATTATGGACCTTCTTCAAATACAGTGCTCGAGCGCCTGCCCCCCCCTGGAATGGAATGATATAGTTCCAGAGATTTGAAACGATAGATAGCCCGTACCACTCTTTGAATTTCAGGTGGATATTCAGATAATCCATTAACACCTTGGTGAATAACCCCAAAGCAATTGAATCAACTAGAAGTACAACTGCGAGGGTAGCGACCAATCTCAGCGATAGGCACAAAATGCCGCTGAACTCTGAAATATGGCCTTTTATGTAAAAGATTATCCATATAACGAATAAAAGAAGAATGGCCAGTGATAGGAACTTTCGGGATTTAGTGTGCACCAGTAGAAACCCCTAAAATAGTATAAGCAAATGTTAACACGCAGTAGAGCATATCTTACTTTTTAAAAGTGTACTCATGATAAGAATAGCAACTCCTTCAAGCAATATCCCGTCCAAAAAGGTTGGGCCATCGGATACAACTTTGTGGCGCGGCGTCCGATGGTTTAACTAATCCCAGGGTTCGATCCGTCCCCTCAGAAACTTGAGATACAGCTTTCGTGCCATGCTCTCAGCTGGTCTATTTAGCATAAAGGGATAGAGAAGGGGCCCGAACCTCCCGAGATGTCTATCAACAAAGCCTTTGACCAAGTGCTGATTGACTGACGCAAGGCACACCTTATAGGCCTTATACCTCTCCTCGAATGAAAAGTAATCGGTTTCAAAGGGAATATCACCAGGCCCTATATCGCCTCCAGGATTTGACCACGTGTAGGGGTCATACCCGGGATTCAACCTCGCGTGCTCATCATTCTTAACCCATTCCAAAAGGTCACTTCCGGGAAGGGGCTGGTATACCCCATAGCCAGGGATATCGACCTTCATTTCTTCATTAAATGCAATGGTATTCATAATATCCTCATACACCTCATGAGGCCCACCTATAAGATTGAAGGTCTTCACAATTAATCCAGCGGCCTTGGCATCTTCAATAGATTCGGCTATTCTCTCAAGCCTTATTCCTCTCCTCAAAGCCTTCATAGTTTTGGGATTTGTCGTTTCTACTCCCATCGCAACAATAGGACAGCCAGCCTGCTTCATCTTGAAAAACAGCTCCCTATCAATATTGTCTGCCCTTATCCCTTGGCCCAAAAGAAATTGGATATTCAGACCTCTTTTTAGAATCAGGTCACACATGGCATGTGCTCTCTGCTTATCGACAGAAAAATTATCATCAACCACACTGAAAACCTTGATGTGATATCGGTCGCGATAATACTCCATTTCGTCTACAACGCTCTGTGCGCTCTTTGCGCGTGACCCTCGCACCCCCACCTTGTTTACGACGCAGTATAAACAGTTATAGGGACATCCCCGCGTTGTAAAGATGGGAAGGCTTTTTCCATAGCCATGCACATTGAAATGAGCAAAATTTGGTCGAGGAAGAGAATCCAGGTCTTTAAGCGGTTCTCGAGGCTCATTGACGATGGTTTTGCCGTCATCCCTCCAGACCAGACCTTTAACCTCCTCACATGGCTTACCGTCGCGGATGTTGTTGGAAAGCTCAGACAGAGTTAGCTCTCCCTCCCCAATAACCCCATAATCAAAATGTCCAGTGCCCATCACATAATCGCGATCGCACGACATCCCGTAGCCGCCTATAATCGTCACTATTTCAGGTACGGTTCTTTTGGCCTGAAGCGCCATCTCGCTGGCCTTCAGTACTCCCATGGTGGTGGCCGAGAGTCCAAGAATATGTGGCTTGAACTCATTGAGAACTTCCAAATAGCCTCTTGATGAGTGAGCCTCCATGTCAATGCATCTTACCGTGAAGCCCTCTTTCTCCAATACTGCCGCAAGTATCGCCAGATTTAGGGGTGGCTCTTTTGGCTTTTGATAAAGCGTCGGCAAGCGCGGTTGGGTAAGAAGTACTTTCATATTATGCATCCTTTTCTCATTGCTTTATTAATGTGGTCAATCGGATACCCTTTCCCAGATGAATGGGCACAACCCAGGATATCATGCACCACCAGGATTTATTTTTATCACTGTTCCATGGTCTTGAAAGACCGTGTATTCTGTTTGTTCGAGGGTATGGTTACCATATCTCAAGACAATGTTTTTATCATTTTGAGTGCAAACTCTAAAGGAAATGTCTTGCAAATCTTCCGGTTCAAATCTTTGTATCATATCATTCATATTTCTGATTGTTATGAGAACCTTATCATCCTGATTGACGGCATCTAATGAGATGCTTTCGAACACGTATGAATACTTCAGAATCCGTGATGTCGGCGCTACCCATATTGCCCTCTCATCGTGTTTCTCAGCTATGTTCCTCAGGGCCTTCTGTGCCTGCGGATCCAGATAAGGAAATTCATTCGCGCGCTTGTTGACTGACCCGAGATGCTGATACAAGATCATGGTTCCTTGAGATTTTATCAATTTTTCAATATTTTCATGACTCAATTGATGGAAAAGGGTCGATGCGTCAGGCCGTAGTACGCCATTCCGTGCCCTACAAAAAGAGTAAAACAGGCTACCATCTCTGAATCTTTTCTTATTGAGTAATTTCGTTCCGTAAAGCCTTCCGTGGATTCTCTTGATAAAGGCTAGCGGGACTTCGGGCTGGGGTAAAGGCTTGGCTGCACATCTTCCGTGCCCGTTCTGCCCGTTCTGCCCAATCAAATCCGAGTTGTAACCAGCCACGAAACGTATCCCATACTTTTTTAGCAAATCAGCATGATAAGCCCTATGCCTTGGATTATCTCCTTTTGAAAGAAAGTTAGGAAATGCAATATTCTGGCTATTGTCTGCAGAGCCATGATCTATCCAAACCTTGAGTTTGACGTTATTCTTGTCGAGTTCGGCAAGGGCCATTTCAGCCAGTTCCCTGGAAAAGGCATTTCGATTCACAAAATCGCCGTATCCATGGAGCGAATCTATCCACCCCTCTTCTACTGCGTCCTTGAGGAAAGCGCTGTCCACGCTTGGATTGCCTGATACCCCCTCGAAATAGGAGAGTACTCCAGGGCGTTCACAATACATGAACATACTATCAGCTATCCTCAACCCCAGCCCCTTTCCAAGTTTTGCATTATCCGTTGTATTTATGAACCGATGGGTGATTTCAAAAGACTCCCTGGTTGCATAATCGCAATCGCTACATATGGTAAACGAACATTTATAGGGATAAGGATGCCTTAACAAATCGGCTTTCAATTGCATGAGGGTAATGACTCCTCTCCGCTCCTAATATTTGTTGATTTAGAAGCCACACGGGTTCCATGCAGTGCCATTGCCCAGAAACTTGGAATCCTCCATGAGGTTTTCTTTTGCCCGGGCCATGCCTTCAAAATTTGCCTGACAGGTACTGAATTGAGGCCTCTCAAGCCAAAAACTCAAAAACCCCCTATGTGGATTAAATATCCGCTGCTCGGAGCTACAATATTTGACATAGTTTTAAGATGCTCAAAACAAAATCGGCATGCGCCGAGGGCCGTTACCTTATCTAGATTTTCTGCCGGAAACAAAATAACCACTGTGTTCCCATCCAGGAGGCTGAATACACTTAACGTCAATAAAACCAGACTCTTCAAACCAACCCAGGACTTCTTCCTTTGTGTGATGGCTGTCATAGCGTGGATGATACCAGTCCTGATTAACAAGATCTGCATATTCTTCATCCTGACGAGGATTGTACTAGTAGCATTTTATGATGTGATCATAAACAAAGCGCTGCAAATGATACTTGCCTGCCTTGATACCCAAGATATCAATATCTTCCTCCACCACAAACTCTTGACTTACGCGGCTCAGGGCCTTTCCTAACATCGTCATCTTTCTAGAAAAGCCCATACATTTCTCATAACTCATCCCTGTAGTAAGTTTGCGGATCTCCCGGTCACACAATTCACGTACAAAAGGCTTCTTATTATAAATGTAGATGCCGAGAATCCCGTCCCTGGAGACTTTTCTTCCAATTTCCAATAATGCTCTCCTGGGATCTGCTGTGTGGTGTATGACGCCACAGGAATAGACGATATCAAACCTCTCATCAGGGTAGGGAAGTTCGAGAATGCTGGCCTGCGAGACTGTCACGTTTGGCATATCGGCTGTCTTTGTCCGGGCAATTTCCACTGACAAGCCAATGTCGACACAATGTCTCTCTGCTTTTGGATTCAAATCAAATAGATATTCGGACCACGCTACTCCACAACCAGCATTCAGCGTCAGCTTGGCATTTTCAAAAAGAACTTCCAGTTCTTTCATGGAAGCGCATCCCAGTATTGACAAAAATTGTTCTTCTAAAGAACGCCGATCAAAATCCCTGGAACCCAGTGACTGGCTTCGTGGCTCGCACCATTTTTCGCCAAAAGACCGCCCTGTTTGAACCTCATCTGTAGAAAGAACGGGCTCCTCTTCATAAAATTTAGGAGAGACAAAACGAGGGATTCCGTTGATCACGGGGTAGCAAACGGCTCCATCTTCTGTGAGAAGCAAGCGCTTGTCCGGTTGATAAAAGAGTCGCCTCTTGGTTTTAGGATCAATGAACCGATCGAAACTGGGCATGATCTGCAGCCTTCCATTCTATTTGACTTCTCAAGCAACAAGCACGGTATGGAACAGGCATCCATATTCGCTTACGGCATCTAGGTCCTCTCAACGACTATCATCGTAACGCAATTCTACTTTCCCTTTTTTATCTCTTACGACCTCCCCCACTATTCTTGCGGGAGCACCCATAGCTATTGAGTTGTCAGGAATATCTTTACTTACCAAGCTTAATGCTCCAATTACTGTATGATTTCCAATAGTCACTCCTTTGGTAATAACTGTCTGGCTACCGATATAGCAACAATTACCTATTCTCACCGGTCTTCTTTCATATTCTGCCTTTCCCTCACTCAAGGCCCACATTACGGTATCGTGAGAATAGATCTGAACTCCGGAAGAAATACTGCAATTACTTCCTATCTCGAGCCCCCCGGAGCCGTCTAAAATAGTAAAAGGACCTATCCAAGTGTTGTTCCCCACGTTTACGTCTCCAAATACGTAGCTGTTATGATATATACTGGTGTCCTCTCCAAAACCTAATTTCTGTGCCCGCTCCCATCTATCAAACAGTAGTTCCTCAAGGGGTAGGTCTCGATTCCACTTTCCCCTCATCTCTGTGCGCAAGGCCTCATAAAGCTTTCTTAATTCTTGGAGCGTTTTAGAATTGATAGTGCGCCCATTATCTCTTTCCCCCAAGACTCTCCCTCCTGGCAGAATGGACGGATATTACAATATACCCGCTCACCACTACCTTTTATGGATAAGTTTTTTATCATGATTCTTGTCACGCGGAAGACCTTTTACAAAATCGTAAAATCACAAGCAACAGTAAGAAATCCTTGCAGTTTCCCCTTTCAATGCTATTTTGGCACGTATGGATACATTTCCTTCATCCGGCTCTTACGGGTGAGTAGTCTCACATTTCATCAACTATTGGCCTTTCCCCATCTAGAAATATCCTGCACCACCACTCAAAAGACAGTAGTGACCAAAGCAGAAGCCTGTAGTTTTTATTGCCAGACCTGTGGTCATCCAGAATATGAGCAATGAATTGAGGATTCAAAAAATCTCTATAAGCAGCCCTCTTGTTAAAAAGCACCTGCCTTACGTAGTCAAGGGCCTCCCCTCTGTACCATGACTCATCTGGCGCTGAGAACCCCTGTTTTTGCCGTCTGGGTACCTCCTCCGGAAGCAGGCTCGCCATAGCAATGCGCAGGACGTTCTTGCCATCATCGAATTGCTGAAACCGGCGGAGCTTTCTTGTCTCATTTTCATCAAGCCTCTTGATCTTCTCTAGGTTTGCGAGCTTGTATCGGATTGGGACACGCTGGGCGAACTCCACAAGGTCGTTATCAAGAAAAGGGACCCTCTCTTCCAAGCTGTTGGCCATGGAAAGCTTATCCTGAACTATGAAGAGGCCCGCCAGAAAGGTCTTGATTTCAAAATAAAGGGAATTTGCTATATGTTCCTCTGGAGAATCATACCTGAGCCTCTCGTCAAAAGTGAAGACCCGGCTGAAGGTGCGGAATGTATCCCGATCGCTTACCTGTCGCCATAAATCTTCAGTAAATAGGAGAGGCTTGTCTTTATCGGAAACCAATCTTTGCCATGATTCGTAATATTGCCTAAGGTAATCATCCCTCCCTATAGCGCCTAACACACGGTAGTACCGCCACGGGTAACCAGCATACAGCTCATCACCACCTGCCCCCGAAAGGCATACCTTTACAAATTTCGACGCTAGCCGTGCAACATAGAAATTAGGATAGCTCATTCCCAGACGAAGATCCTCAAGATGCCACACCAACTTAGGCAATGCCCAGGATATATCTGAGGCGTTTACTACCTGCTGGTAGTGTTGGGTTTTGAAATTGCAGGAGATGAGCTCAGCCTCTCGTCGTTCATCAAAGTTGGCCTCCGTGCCTGTCACCGAGGACAGGTCAAACCCACACGTAAAGGTGGAAAGCCTTGGAATATGAGATGCTGCCACGGCAACAACGGACCCTGAATCCATTCCACCTGAAAGATAGCTCCCCACGGGTACATCACTGATAAGCTGCCTGATCACAGCCTGGCGAAAGAGCCTGAGCGTTTCCTCCTCAGCTTCTTTAATGCTCATGTTTTCCTCGCGCCCGGTAAAATTATAATCCCACCATGTCCGCCGCTTGAGATCAGGTTCGCCTTCGCTTACCCATCTGATAGATGCCGCCTGAAGTAGATTTACCCCTCTGAAGAGGGTATGATAGCGAAAAACGTTCTGAAACGTAAAGTATTCATTAAGGGCATCAGGATTCACCTGAGGAGATACCTTGGGATGGGTGAGGATGGCTTTTATCTCCGATGCAAACATGAAGGTCTTTCCGACCTTTGCCCAATACAGGGGTTTAACGCCGTACCGGTCTCTCGCCAGATACAGGGTCCTGGTTCGCCCATCCCACAATCCAAAGGCAAACATGCCATTCAGCTTGTACACCACATCTATTCCCCACGCATCGTATCCATTGAGCAGAACCTCTGTATCAGTCCTGGACCGAAATTGATATCCCAGGGCCTCGAGTTCAATTTTTAGTTCAAGATGGTTGTATATCTCCCCGCTGTAAACCAGGACAGTCGTACCATCCTGGTTGGACATTGGCTGGTGGCCTGCGGGAGTAAGGTCAATAATAGCCAGCCGCCTGTGGCCCATTGCAATATTTACATCCATATAGTGACCTTCATCATCCGGACCACGATGAACTATTGCATCGGTCATGGATTTGATGTATCGATGGGGGATTGGCTCCCTGTCTAGATTGAAGATTCCACAGATTCCGCACATGGGTATAATCCAGTTTACTGTTTTAAGTCAGAGGCAATTGGTCGACTCCCTCCACTCTGCCAGGGCCTTGCGGCCATCAAGGCCCCTGTCTTCATGCTATGAGCTTTGATCTACTGCTTCGAGCAATTCTCGGACAACATAATCCTGCTCCTCTCTGGTCATTTCATGATAGAGCGGTAGGGTCAGACAATGGTAGAAGGCGTAGCGGCTTCCGGACATGTCACCAAGGATATGGCACATAGGATTCTCACGAAAAGCATTGTGCATATGGAGCGAATAGGTTCCAATCTGTGTTTCGATGTTCCTCTCTTTGAGTTTTTCCATGATTTGATCGCGGTTTTCGACAAATATGCAGCACGATTGCCAGGAATGGGTGCCTTTGACAGTGGCTTTTGGGAAAGAAATTTTCGGTGTATTTGTAAGTAGCCGGTAATAACGTTCAGAAAGCTCTCTGCGTCTGGACAGGAGTTCTTCGATATGTCCCATCTGGACCAATCCTAATGCAGCCTGGATATTGCTCAACTTGTAATTGGTGCCTATCCTGTTAAAACTTGTAGTGAGTCTCGAATCGTGAATTCCCATGCCAAAATGCTTGTAAGACAACATCCACTCAGCCCATTTCCGGTTGTTTGTCGTAACCACACCCCCTTCGCCTGTGGTAATGAATTTTCGCGGGTGCAGGCTAAAGACTGAGATATCTGACAAGTTGCCAACATGGATGTCCCGGAATCTTGCTCCAAGTGAGCAGGCTGCATCTTCAATAATCGAAATATCATATTTTTCTTTAATCCTTCTCAAAAGATCATAATCTAAGGGATTCCCGAAGAGCGAAACAGGGATAACCGCCTTTGTATGCTGTGTAATAGCTTGCTCAACGGCATCATAATCAATAAGCATGGTTTCTGGGTCAACATCAACAATCACTATCTTCGCACCCACGATCCGAACTACATCTGCAGTTGCAGGATAGGTATAGTCTGGCACGATGACCTCATCCCCGGGGCCGATACCCGCGGCCCGCAAGCCTATCTCAAGGCCTACCGTACAATTGCACAACGCCAAGACATAGGTGCAGCCTATGTAGCTCCTAATGGTTTCTTCAAACTCTTTTGTAACAGGGCCTTCTGTGAGATAACCACTGTCCAGGACTTCGCAGACCTTGGCCTTTACCTCTTCAGTGATGTACGGTTTTATTAATGGTATCTTCTTCATCGCATGCTCCGGTTGTGAGGCAATGGTGAACCAGGATTGCGGCTCACCTTTTATCACCGATAGAAATAAACCTACTCTTTTATTCCTGCTTGTTCTCGCCTCTTTTCCACTTCTTCGATGTGCGATCTCCGCCATTCGAATAGGCGTGTTAGGCCATCCTCCAGGTCTACACTCCATGTAAACCCTAAATCCCTTTCGGCTGCCTTTGCATCTCCCACTCGATTCGTTACAAATGTCTGACCAGCTGGTTCGTATTGAATGGGTAAATCTGAACCGGTAATCTTCAAAATCAATTCCGTCAAATCTTTGACGGAAGTTTTTATGCCTCGACCTACGTTGTAGAAACCAAAAGGGACATCACTTTTGAGAGCACAGACATTTGCGCACGCCGTATCACCAACATAGATGAAGTCATAGGCCTGGCTGCCGTCTCCATAGACAACGGGGGAAAGCCCTTTGTCGATATTGTCAAGGATCTTCATCATAACAGCAACATAGGACCCCCTATAATCCTGGCGGGGCCCATACACATTCATGTATCTCAAGCCCACGCCCTTCAGGCCATAGCGTCGGTGGTAGGCTTTGAACATGTGTTCCCCGGCGATCTTTGTGGCCCCATAAAATGTCCAGTTGTTATAGGGATGATCTTCAGTCATAGGTTCTTCCACGGCATCTCCATACACCGAGGCCGAAGATGAATAGACGAGCCGCTCTACCTTGTTTGAAACGCACGCCTCCAATACATTAAATGTGCCACGAACATTAACGTCAAAGGCCGCTTGTGGAAATTCATAGCACTGCAGCAGCCACAATGCTGCCAGGTGGACAACGCCATCTACACCTTTCATGGCGGCATCTAATATATCTGTCTGGAGGATATCGCCTCCAATCTCGAAGACCCGGCAGCGGGCATCTTTCAGCGCCTCTGCTAGGTTTTCATGAGTCCCTCGACAGAAGTTATCGTAGACAATCACCTCTTTCACATCCTCTGCAAGTAATTTCTCAACCACGTGGGAACCAATGAGCCCCGCTCCGCCGATGACAAGGATTTTCTTATCTCTGATATCCATCTAGCCTTCCCTCCAAATCACTCTATTCTTTACATTTGTCTCTGAGGATAGCACCATCGTATCCTTTTTGTATCAAATTACGAAATTCCTTCAGATACAGCATGCCCCCTAATCTACTATCAACGATGTATTTGCTCATTTCACCTTTGGCATTTTTCCCAATTGCTTCTACCTGATCCCGGTGCCTCATTGCCCAAAGCAACTTTCCCTCAAGATCGGCTTGGTTACCCGGCTTTATAAAGATAGCATTGATGCCATTACGCCAAGGCGTACCTCTGTTATCCTTCCCTTCAACCAGCATTTGCGCCTTACCATTAATGGTAAATTCATGACTGACTGCATTGAAAGCGATCCCCCCTACCCCTATATGGCAGAACTGGACATAGTCTGGCACATTGGTCTTAACCCCCAAGAGCGTTACCGTATCACGGAGCCCATATTGATCAATTAGACCGATCATCTTTTCTTTTATTTGTTCATCACCGTCTCCAACGTAGAAAACATGAAATTTCATACCCTTTGCTTTCAAGCCCTTGCTTACTGGAATCAGATTAATTAGGGGCAGTTCGTTATCGTGTAACTTTATGTAATCAAAACGTCCAATATAGAGGATAATGAATGCATCCGGTTTGTTATCAAGGATCCTTTTCATATCTTCAGGAATAGCCCCTGAGGTATCATTGTGAACGATAAGAGGCAGGCTAATATATGACGCCGGGAAATTTTTTTTATATTCAACATTCCACGGTTGAGGGCCAAAGCAATCAATGGCAGCATCTGTTCTGGCATGAATGAATCTGTTCAACCACCTCGGAAGCAATCTCAAATCACTGCCCCGTGCAGTGAGCACGATTTTCTTACCGAAGATCCATTTGGCAGGGAGACAAAGAAAGGCAGTTGCGGTCCACTCTGCATGAATAATGTCTGCCCACCGAGCATGCCTCAGGATATTAAGGATAAAGCAGAAACATAGTAAGGGAATCTGTATGAGAGCCAATAATGATCTCTGGCCATAAATCGGAACTCCCGGTTTCTTGAGGGCCTGCAGTGAGCTAGGGATAAAATATTGAAATCTGAGTACGCTAATATTTCCGTTGATTTGTTCTCTCTTGTCCTCTCCAGGATAATGGGGTGTAATTACCTTTACCTTGGCCCCATTTTCTGCATAACCCATAGCCTCTGAAAAAACGAATCTTCCATCATGAATATTGCGCTTCAGTGACGGAAAGCTGAAGGTGGTGATAAGTATATTCATTGCTATGTATCAAACTTTCGAACACCAGTACCTTGGTCCTTCGATTCATAAGTTTGATCACGAACTTATTCACTCAGGACTTAGTGCTGCCCTCGGCCATGAGCTCGAGGCCGAATGCAGTTAGCAAAACCCCGTAATCAAACCAGCAAAATACGTTACCGTATTTGCGAATCGAAGCACTAAGCAGCCTAGGAGCCTGTCCGAGAATTCACTTTTAATAAAATATTTCCCTCAAAAAATTAGCTCAAGCAAGTCTATGGGAAAGTATTCTGACAAAATAAAGGGAAAGCTTCTTAAAAAC
>JAFDDT010000040.1 GCA_019310725.1 Deltaproteobacteria bacterium
GTTTCAAAATGGTTTATATAGATGGAGCCTATGATTCTAAGGCTTATGGCTCAATAAACCATTTTGGACCGACCCAGTAAGGGGCCATGTCATTGGCCTTCCCTGGCGCGACGGGATTGGAATATGCAACTGTTTTTACTCCTTATGCATGGATTGCTTTTTATAACCGCAACCCAGCATGCCAGGTCTGGGCCAGGGGCATAACCAAAAAAAAGACACCCATACCCTGGACTTTGACGTTACCGTGCTCCTATAACCGTGGTTGTTGACTTGATTAGTAAAGCATTTTAACATTCCTCGTCTTCTTCTTAAACCTTTTCGCTCTCTTCAGGACATGCTTATAAAAGATTACAAAGGCAAAGACACTCGCAGAACATTAGGCCTCCATCGGGGAAAGGTTGCAATCAAACGGGAAACGTCATCGGCAAAGCCTGCACGGGTATTCATGTGGATAGGACTATGCGCCCTGGTGGTTTTTGTCAACTATCTGTTTCTCGTACGTCTGGGACCGTTAGGCAAAAAAGAAATAACAATAGGATCGATACTCAGAGAAAATGCAAAGCCAGATACCTTTGAAGACTGGTTTGATAAGGGCTATAAAAAATATCAAGAAGGAGACCCTGTAGGAGCAGCCGAGGCATATTCCAAGGCTATCATGCTTAAACCAGAAGAGACAAGATCTTATTTCAACAGGGGAGTTGTTTATATGACTATGGGGGAGTATGATAAGGCAATTGATGACTACAACAAGGTAATTGAATTGCGGGCAGATTACGCTGAGGCCTACCATAATCGAGGATGGGCCCACTTTCATAAGGGTCACTTTGATCTTGCCATTCAAGATTGCGATCAAGCGCTTCTTCTGAACCCAGATATGGTACCAGCTTACCTTACGAGGGGAATGGCTTACAAGGCTAGAGGCTTGCTTGACATGGCAAAGAGTGATTTTCAAAAAAGCTGTGAATTGGGCGATAATAGTGGTTGTCAGGCATATGGAGAGCTTTCAAAAACAACACATGATGGATCATGATCTGAGATTTTTCTATGTGTCAGGGGCGAGACGATTTCGTTAGGCAGCGGAACTACTTCTTATCCGCCCTTTGTGCTGACCCTGATGCGGGATGGGGTAACCATTAATCTCTATTATCAGCCCTCTTCTAAACACAATGAAGCCGATTCATGGAGCACATATTTGATCAAAAATTGGCCAACCTGTATGAAGCATGGGAAAAGTCGCCCGAAGGGGTGTCACTTGACAGGTTGAGTACTCAACTTATCATCCGCCTGTTAAAGCCACAGAGGGGGGAGAGGATTTTAGATATTGGCTGCGGCACAGGAAATCATCTCCTGCTATTTCACCGCTTAGGGCTTGATGTGACGGGCATTGATGCCTCTCCCTATATGCTGGATATCGCTCGGTCAAGATTGGGCAATAAGGCGTCTCTGAAGATCGGCAGAGCAGAGGATCTACCTTTTGAGGATAACGAATTTGATGTGGCTACCCTCATTTATACATTAGAATTCCTTGATGATACATATGCAGCACTCCGGGAGGTTGGGAGGGTAGCAAAACATAGAGTATTCTTAGGGGTACTCAATGGCCTGTCTCTGGGATGCATTGGTAACAAATGTTATGCACTGTTTCATGACACTATCTTTAGAGAGGTGCAGTTATTTACCATATGGGGACTGAAGAGTTCTGTGAAAAAGGCGTGTGGCAATGTGCCCATGGAATGGGGAAGTGTTGAGGTGATGCCCTTCTTTTTGAGGAAATATAGTGAAAGGATTGAGATGTCACCTGTGGTGCAATCCTCTCCATTTGGTAGATTCTTAGGTCTTGTCTTTGAGATGACCTATACCTTAAGAACAGAAAGCCTGAGGGTTACCGAAAGGTTGAAAAAAGAAGCAGAATCTCCAGCAGCGACCTCTGGTTTCTAAGACTTAGCCATTTTTAGCCCTTGACACAAAGCTATTGAATAATTAATCCTAAACATATATTGATAGGCTTGAACGCTCAGTGCGAGAGTGGCGGAACTGGCAGACGCACTGGACTTAGGATCCAGCCCGCTTCGTCGGATAGGGGTTCGAGTCCCCTCTCTCGCACCAATAGTAAATATCCATACGGTTGCTAACCAAGCTGCGCCTGCCCCGGCCCGGGGCGGGCAAACCGAAACCCGCCCGCCTTGCAAGCGAGAGCGTTGCGGGCAGGCAGAGCGAGGCGACCAGGGCCACGAGCGGGCATGTGTAAACCGATCGGCACTCAAACACTTATGGTTTTGCGCCCGAGTGGGAAATTCAGACACGTCTAATGAGTCAGTTTTCGTGAGAAGGTATGGAAACAAATATTGAGGAAATAAGTCAGGTAAAAAGACGTATTGATGTTGAAATCGAGGCGGAAGAGGTAAACAAGAAACTGGATCAAGCCTACCGAGAGGTTTCAAAAAGGGTCAAGGTGAAGGGTTTTAGGCCCGGAAAGGTCCCCCGAAGGATACTTGAGCAGTACTATTCAAAACAAATCTTATCTGATGTTAAGAGCGATTTGATAGAGAAATCTTTCTCCAAGGTGATAGAAGAGACCAAACTATTTCCCTTAGGGAGACCTTCCCTGGAAGATGGGGCCATAAGGCCAGGTGAGAGTTTTAAGTACACTATCCACATGGAGGTAAAGCCAGACTTCCAGCTAAAGGACTATATGGGGATTCCTGTGGAGAAAGAAATCTTAAATGTTTCCGAAGATGATGTCGATAAGAAGCTTGAGGAAATAAGAGAAGCGCATGCTAACCTTACCTCCATCACTGAACACAGAGAAATACAAGACGCCGATCATGTGATCATCGATTATGAAGGCTTTTGGAATGAAAAACCCCTCAAAGACGTGAAGGGTCAGGATTCCTTAATCCATGTGGGAAGTAAGGGTTTTTATCCTGAAGTGGAATCAGGCATGGTGGGTCTGAAAAAGGGGGCTGGAAAAAATATAGAGATTGATTTCAAAGAAGATTTTCATGATAAGCGATTGGCTGGCAAGCGGGTCACCTTCTCCATAACAATCAAGGATATAAAAAACAAGGAACTTCCCGAATTGAATGATGATTTTGCAAAGGGTTTAGGTTCCGATATTAAATCCTTCAGCGATTTGCGGATGCGCGTAAAGGAAGATATTACCAGGCAAGAAGAGAGGAGGATAGACAGAGAGTTAAAGAAGCGCCTTCTCAGAAAAATAACGGGCTCTGTAGATTTTGAGCTCCCTGAGATTGCGGTTGAAAACGAAATCGAACGATCAATAGCCATGATTAAACAAAATTTTCTTGTGAGGGGGGCCCAATTCGAATCGGCTGGCATCTCAGAGGAAAAGATGAGAGAGGATTTCCGGAAAGGCGCTGAAGAAAAGGTTAAGGAAAATCTTGTGTTAAGTAAAATAGCTGATCTGGAGAATATTGGTATTGAGGAGCATGAGATAAGGGAAGGTTTCCAGAAGCTCGCTGCTGAAACGGGAAGGGATCTGGCTACGCTTCAAAGATACTATGAAGAAAATAATTTAGTGGATTCATTCAAGAATCAGCTCCTGGTTGAAAAAATATTGAATCATTGTGTTCAGGGTGCTAACATCACTCAAGTAAAAGAGATACCGAGAGAGAGCCAAGAAGACAGAAAGGAACCATAGACATATGCTGATACCTATTGTGGTAGAACAAACATCCAGGGGTGAGAGGGCTTATGATATTTACTCACGCCTTCTCAAGGATAGAATCATTTTTATGGGTGAACAGGTAACTGATGACATGGCAAATATTATTATTGCCCAGTTTCTGTTTCTGGAATCTGAAGACCCCGATAAGGATATAAATCTCTATATCAATTCCCCTGGGGGCTCCATTACAGCAGGGCTTGCTATCTATGATACCATGCAATATGTGAAACCTGATATCACAACTATCTGCACTGGACAGGCCAGCAGCATGTCTGCCCTTCTGCTAGCCTCTGGCAGTAAAGGAAAGCGGTTTGCCCTTCCCCATTCCAGGATCATGATACATCAACCGATGGGGGCAACACAAGGGCAGGCTACTGATATAGATATTCAGGCTAAGGAAATTATGAGGCTTAAACAGTCAATCAACGGGCTTTTTGCCCTCCACACAAATCAGGACGTAAAGAAGATAAGGAACGATACGGAACGGGATTATTTCATGAGTGGCCAAGAAGCACTGGAATATGGTATTGTAGATAAGGTGATCACTAAGAGAGAAATGGCAATTATGAAAAAAGATAAGGGGAGTAAAAGTAAATGAGCAGGAAGGATGATCCATCAGGAGAACTTGTTTGTTCCTTCTGTGGGAAAAGTCAAGATGAAGTGAAAAAGCTGATTGCTGGACCTTCAGTTTACATCTGTGATGAGTGTGTTTCTCTCTGTAACGAAATTATTCAAGAAGAATATGAGCAGAAAGAGAAAGACAAAGAGAAAGATTTTGCTCTTAAGCCCCAAGAGATAAAGCGAAAGCTCGATCAGTATGTAATCGAGCAAGAGAGGGCCAAAAAGGTTCTTTCTGTGGCAGTGCATAACCACTACAAAAGAATCGGCGCCAACCTTGATACCGAAGACGTAGAGATTGATAAGAGCAACATACTTTTGATTGGGCCTACAGGGTCAGGCAAAACACTTCTGGCCCAGACGTTAGCCCGGATACTGGATGTACCGTTTACCATTGCAGATGCTACTAACCTGACTGAAGCTGGTTACGTGGGAGAGGATGTTGAGAGTATCATCCTCAGCCTTGTTCAGATGGCAGACTATGACATCGAAAAGGCATCCAAAGGTATCGTCTACATTGATGAGATAGACAAAATTGCCAAAAAAACCGACAGCCCTTCAATAACCCGGGACGTTTCTGGTGAGGGAGTTCAGCAGGCTCTCCTCAAAATATTGGAGGGCACCGTTGCCAATATACCTCCTAAAGGAGGGAGGAAACACCCCCAGCAGGATTTTATTAAGGTGGACACAAGGAACATCCTGTTTATCTGTGGGGGAACCTTTAATGGCCTGGAAAAGATAATCCGGTCAAGGATCGGGGCTAAAACAATGGGGTTTGAGGCTGACATTCGAGGGCAAGGAGAACTGGACCTCGAAAAAACGCTGTGTCTCGTTCAACCTGAAGATCTCCTCAAGTTTGGCTTGATACCGGAGTTTATTGGACGGCTTCCAGTATTGGCATCACTCGGGGAATTGAGCCTAGACGCCTTGGTGAGGATCCTGACAGAGCCCAAGAATGCACTCGTCAAACAGTATGAAAAACTCTTTGAGTTTGAAGATGTAAAACTGACATTCACCAAGGATGCGCTGAAGGGTGTAGCCAAAGAGGCAATTGATCGGAAATCCGGGGCACGAGGATTGCGGGCAATCCTTGAAAAGGTTATGCTGGATATCATGTATGATCTTCCGTCACGGTCAGGGGTAGCCGAATGTGTCATAGGTGAGGAAGTAATTCTCAGCAACGACCCTCCTCTCCTATTGTATGAAACCCAAATAGAATATGCCTAACAGGTACCTATGTTTAAAAAGAATGCTCTAGAAAATTTCTCAGGTCAGGGAAAAAAGCAGGTTCCACTACTCCCTTTGAGGGATATCGTTGTATTTCCCGGTATGGTGGTCCCGTTATTTGTGGGGAGGGAAAAATCCATTGATGCACTGAAATATGCATTATCCCAGGAGAAAGAAATCTTTCTGGCCACCCAGAAAAATGCCAAGATGGATGAGCCCAACCTTAGGGACATATACTCTTTCGGTACCCTCGCTGCTGTTCTTCAGCTTCTTAAAATGCCTGACGGAACCGTTAAGGCCTTAGTGGAAGCAAAGGCCAGGGGTAAAATCAAGAATTATCTCCCTGAAGTGGGTTTTTTTATGGTCGAAATTGAGAAAACCGCAGAACATTACGAACCGACCGCCAAAATCGAGGCCCTTGTTAGGAGTATCCATTCCTCATTTGAGTCCTATGCCAAGCTTAACCAAAAGATCGGTGATGATGTAGCTGACATAGTTGCCTCCACATTAGATCCATTCCAGTTGGTTTATGCAGTGGCTGGCCATCTGACGGCAAAGATAAGAGAAAAGCAAGCCTTGTTGGAAATAGAAGATGCAGAAGGTATCCTCGAAAAACTATACAAGATACTTACCGCTGAGATTGACATACTCCAGCTCGAAGAAAACTTGAGGCAGCGGGTCAAAAAACAGATGGAGAAAACCCAAAAGAACTACTACCTTAATGAACAGATGCGGGCAATACAAAAAGAAATGGGTACCCAGGATGATTTTGCCAGCGAGCTTAAGGATCTGGAGAAAAAAATAAAAAACAAGAATCTCCCCAAGGATGCTGCAGCAAAGGTAAGACATGAATTCAAAAAGCTAAAAACGATGACCCCTATGTCTGCAGAAGCCACTGTTGTGCGGAACTATATTGACTGGATTTTGTCACTGCCATGGCTAAACAAGACCAAAGATAAGCTGAATATCCAGGAGGCTGAAGTTATACTCGAAGAAGATCATTATGGGCTTTCCAAACCAAAGGAAAGAATCCTGGAATATTTGGCTGTTCAGAACCTAACGAGAAAAATCAAAGGCCCTATTCTTTGTTTTGTTGGCCCGCCAGGTGTGGGCAAGACCTCCCTGGCCAAATCTGTGGCACGCTCTCTGGGAAGGAATTTTGTCAGGCTCTCTCTTGGCGGAGTAAGGGATGAAGCCGAGATTAGGGGACACAGAAGGACATACATTGGGGCGATGCCTGGAAAAATCATTCAATATCTTAAGAGGGCAAAATCGAACAATCCGGTATTCTGCCTCGATGAAGTAGACAAGATGAGTACCGATTTCAGGGGTGATCCTTCGGCTGCTCTTTTAGAGGTACTTGACCCCGAACAGAACTATGCCTTTAATGATCACTATCTTGATCTCGACTACAATCTTTCTGAGATTCTTTTCATAACTACGGCAAATGAACTTGTTGGGGTTCCCCCGGCCTTGCAGGATAGAATGGAGGTTATCAGGCTCCCTGGTTATACGGAAATCGAAAAGCTGCATATTGCAAAAAGGTTTCTGATAAAGAAGCAAATCCAACAAAACGGCCTTTCTGAGGGCAATATCGCTTTCTCTGATCAGGCCATTTTAAGCATCATTAGGCACTACACCAAAGAAGCAGGGGTTAGAAACCTAGAAAGAGAAATAGCCGCGGTGTGCAGAAAGGTGGCTAAGGAGGTGGCCCAAAAAGGCAAATCTACCAAAGTGCGGATTAGCGTAAATTCTCTTCATCGTTACCTCGGTGTATACAAATTTGAATTTGGCAAGACTGAAGAAAAAGATCAAATCGGTCTGGCTACCGGTTTGGCCTGGACAAGCGTCGGTGGAGAGTTGCTTCACATAGAGGCCACCATTATGCCAGGAAAGGGTAACCTCGAGTTGACCGGTACCCTCGGAGATGTGATGAAGGAATCAGCCAAGGCTGCGTTAAGTTATGTTCGCTCACGCGCAAGAAGGCTTGGACTTCCGGACGATTTTTATGAAAAGGTTGACATTCATGTCCATGTACCTGAGGGTGGCACACCGAAAGATGGTCCGTCAGCAGGCATCACAGTTGCCACGGCGATTGCCTCAGCTTTACTGAGAAAACCGGTTAAGAGAAATCTGGCTATGACTGGCGAAATAACCCTGAGGGGCAGAATTCTCCCCATAGGGGGCCTCAAAGAGAAGATTATAGCTGCTCACAGAGTTGGAATAGAGAGGGTTCTGATCCCTCAAGAAAACAAGAAGGACATCGAAGAGATACCAGCAAAGGTTCTCAAGAAAGTCGAGCTAGTCCTTGTTGACCATATGGATGGGGTCCTTAAGGAAGCCTTCATACTGGTGGAGGGGGAGGAACTTTTTCTCCCGGACAGCAGGTTCCAGCCCTTTACATTACCGAGAGGAGAGACACAACCTTCGGTTACTGCACACTAATAAAGGGCGGGTAGCTCAGTGGGAGAGCATCGGCCTTACAAGCCGAGGGTCACAGGTTCAAATCCTGTTCCGCCTACCAGGGGACGTAGTTCAGTTCTGGTTAGAACGCCGGCCTGTCACGCCGGAGGTCGCGGGTTCGAGTCCCGTCGTCCCCGCCATTTTACGAATATGCACTGATCAGTCAAGTGATCATCTTTGTTATTGGTTAGAATGTCCCGTCAGGTGTGACGGGGCCGTTCATGCCAGCACTATTGAGGACTCGAGTCGAATAGCTTGGGTCCTTTTGTTTGCAGGAAATTTTGCCGTCAACCCTCCGGGGCGGAGGCCATCCTGAAAAACCATTTTCCGCCGAGGGTGAAGTGGAACATCCCGCAACGTTGTGTGGCGGGGCAGACCTTTTTTTTGCCAAGACTGGTATTAACTTCCTCACCAAGGTAAACACCAGGGATCCTGCCTGCCCGCTTGCGCCCTGTCCGCCAAGCTCTACTTGGCAGGAGACCTGGCCTGCGTTTCCATAAAATGACCGATCATAAACTACTCTCACGCGCTCCCTGAAGTCACTTGAGCTCACAAAATCCTCGGAAGTTGAACGACTTGGCTAACTTTTCAATACAAGAATAGAACTAATTTTCATGCTTCGTGGTGCCCCAACAGGAATGTTGGTTTTTGTCAGGGAAGGTATAAATGGGTAGGAAATTCGGGGAGATGTTTAAAGGATTTCTTATATTCCCTTGATTAATAGGGCTTTTTATTTTATTTGTTATATAAGTAAACACTTAATGCAATAGAAAGCTAAATGAAGAAAGAGAGTTTATACCTGGATACCTCAGTTCCCAGTGCCTACTATGATAAAAGGGCTAAGGAACGAAAGGATGCAACAATCAAGTTTTGGAAAGAGGTCCTACCCCATTATGAGGTCTATGTATCAGAGATCACAGTAAAAGAATTGGATGATACTAAAGATGAAAACTCAAGAAAAAGACTTAGGAGGCTTATCAAAGGTTTCAAGATACTGAAGTCTAACAAAAAAATCAGGGATCTGGCAAAGGTCTATATAGAAAGAGGAGTATTTTCAGAGAGATATGTGGAAGATGCCCTACATGTGGCAATAACGACTTTTTATGAGATATCTTATCTGGTCTCTTGGAATTTTGAACACCTGGTTAAGGTAAAGACAAGGAAATGGGTAAACTCAGTTAATACATTAGAGGGATTTACAGAGATTGAGATCGTCTCTCCACAAGAACTGTGAGGAGGAATCTATGGAGAAGGTAGAGTATTTTGATTATCCTAAGGTAGCTAAGGAAATAAAGGTGCCTGATACTATCTTACGGGAGATAGAAAAGGAGGTAAAAAAGGAATTCCCAAATGATAAGATGATGTACGAACTCCATGTTTTGAGGGCAGTGAGAAGTAAATACTGGCAAAACGAATGATTTTGCTCTCTTCCCCGGTCTGTGAATTTCTTCCTTTCCTGGCCTTCCTTTGCCCCATCTTAAAGGATCGAGAACCAATCAAAGTGTAACTGTATCCTTCTTTTTCAACGCTTTGGTAATCGTTGAAAAAACAATCTAGCGCTGCCTTGGCCTCTATCTTAGTCCTGACAACCTTAGCTATCTCGTTGACCCCTTAGCACGAATGTCATCAATATTCCAAAGGCCTTCAAGGAGAACAAGTCCAATCCTTACCTTTGAAATATCCTGAGCGCTGTTGTAATAATTCATTAGCGCTAAGTGAGGAGGTAGATGTGGCAAGAGTAAAGATTTGAGCCGCAAATTCAGACCAACGTCCACATTTTTAATTGTTTCAGAACCTACGTTAGGGGCGACTGGAGGGTCGTCCCGATTCGATCGGGATCGTCCCCGCCAGAAAACATAAGGGGCCGGCCGTTTTGGCTGCGCCCCTTTTTTTCTTTTCTGGTTGCGGGTGGTTGTTTCTAAAGGGTTTTGTCCTAAGCAGAAGATTAAGGTTATTTATGTCCTTTCTCTTCTCTACCGGTTCCTAGGATTCAAAGTTAGGCTTGGGAAACATCTCTAATAGTATCTCCATATCCTCGATAGTATCCGATTCCCTGAGGGACTCGGGTACTTTCTGTAAAGTCTCTATTGCTAAGGTAACGGCTCTATAGACAATATATTTGCCTCTATGAGAGTATAAGAGCTCTTGAGCAACATCCTTCTTGTCCTGTGGGGTAAGCGAGTCCCAGTTCTCAGGTTTCATTTCTTTCAAGCCCTCCTGCGTAGAAAATTTTGCTAGAATCTTTATACATCGAATCCGAGCGCGTTTTCAATAGTTATCCTGATATTACTTCAAAAAGAGCCACCTTTAAAGCATCAAAGGCCTTTAAGGCCTGTGTGGCATCTCTTACCAGTTCACACCTTTTCTTGCGGGTGATTTCAGAAGCCAGGCGAAGATAATACCCAAAACAGAGACGAGAATGCCAGCCCAGAAAGCCGGCTGATAGTTGCCTGTAACATCAAAAATATGGCCGGCAAAGTACGATCCAAAAGTAGCGGCACCTGATTCAGCAAACCCTAAAACCCCCATAAACAACCCAAGTGAAACCACCCCAAAAACTTCAGAGGTCACAGCAAACCTCAAAACAGCCTGGGCTCCCCAGCCAAAACCAAATATAAGGGCAAACAGATAGAGCCCCCATAGCTTCTGAGCAATCAATCCCCATCCTAAGATAAGTGTCGTGGCTGCAAAACTGATCATAAAGGCCGGTATATTTCCAATTTTATCCGCTACGCGACCCATCCCTATTCTTCCAATCATGCTTGATGCGGCAAGGACCGCCAAGACATTAGCCCCATCGACGAGGGTAAAACCCATATCTTGGACATGGGCTACGATATGGGCTCTGAACGTGGTTCTGCAGAAGCCGAAGCTGCCATACAGTGCTGCCACTATCCAAAACTGGCTGGTGCGAATTGCGCCCCAAAGAGAGGGTCCTGAAGTCCGTGAGCTCGTAGATCGCTCCGTTATGTCTTCTGGCATTTCCCCGCTCGCCCCATCTGGGAACTGACCCACGTCTCTAGGGTCGCGCCTGAGAAATAGCCCAGCCCCGATAATACCAACCAAGCCAATGATACCCAGGATTTCATAGGCGGTGCGCCAGCCGTAGCCCATGATGAGCCAAACTGCAAGAGGAGGAAACAGGAATCCGCCGATACTAACCCCTGTCTGAACAATACCGATCATGAGCCCACGCCTCTTGACAAACCACCGAGATACCGTGGCCATCACCGGCACCGTAAGCGTGCTTACACCAATGCCTCCTACAAGGGCGTAAATCATCTGGAATTGCCATAAAGTACCAATCCGTGACAAAAGCACGTAACATACTCCCAAAAAAGAGCCGAAGACCGTGATCACCACCTTTGGCCCGAGTTTATCACTAAGCCATCCCATTACGACGGCCATGGCAGCATGCACCATAAAAGAAAAAGAATAAGCGACCGTGATCGCTGCTCTGGTCCATCCAAACTCGGCTAAAAGGGGCTTGAAAAACACACTGAAACAGGGGGTGAATGTCCCCCACCCTATGAACCAGATACCGAACCCGGCGGCAGTAATAACGTAGCCATAGAAGAAGCGCGATTTAGGTGCCTTACCAAACATCAGAGTTTCTCCTGTTTGTACTATATGAGCCGAATCTCCACCAATCCATGTCTGACAACTTCATCTGGTTCCTAACGCAATAAACCGATGAACTGAATCTGAGACCTGTCTCCATTCCTCCGTTCTGGCACTCCTCACCAATATCGCCATGATAATATCCAGGTTTAGCTTACTGAGATCTTTGGCCCGCCTCAAGCTTGACAATGCATATGAACGGACCTAATTTGCCATGATTCGACATGCCGAGCAGCAGTGATGAGTATCTTGTGGCCTGAATTTCTAAATCCAAAATGCCTTTGCTGCCGCTGATATCGTTCTCTAAAAAAGCTGCTCTGTCTGCCCTTTGAAGAGCCCAGTTAGCTAAATTTATTCTCACTTGACTCCCGCAAATCTGAGGTGTAAAAATACTACTTAAAATATATTCCTACAAGAAAATAGGTGCTATCTTTGTATCTCGACGTGTTGCTGCTGAGGAAACTTCAGCCCTTTTCCAGCTCTCTAGCAGATAAACACCGTGCGATATCCCACTTTGCTGCCCCTCTACCCTGAAATATGGAGATAAGCGAATCAACTGAGAGGTTTAGAGCCCATTTCCGAAATTCCATTGAAAGCCAGATATTGCCATTCGTTTTAAGTAGGCACACATCACACCATGTGGCGAGAAGTGCTGAGAAATAATAGACGCCTTAGATGAATGTTTTCGGCAAAGAATCAACCCTGAGTATTTCAAAACATCCAAATAAAGAATGCTGAAACGGGGGACACCAAGGAAGTTTGCGAGCGAAGCACAATACCAGACAATAGATGAAGGAGGTGCATGGGCATGGAAAATGGTGCCTTAAGCGAGGAATTGATTCAGACTGATGTCCTGTGCATAGGCGGAGGGATAGCAGGCCTGATGGCTGCTATCAGGGCAGGTGAGCTTGGTGCAAAGGTCGTTGTTGCTGAGAAAGGCAATACTCTGCACAGTGGCCGTGGACGTGCTGGCAATGATCACTTCTGGTGTTACATACCAGAGGTGCATGGCGCTGACATGGAGCTATTTCTGAAAGATTGCCTGAAAGGACCAAAGTTGAAGTTAATGCAGGCAGGGACTAGTATGAGTGTGCTGCGTACTTTTTTGGAGAAGTCCTTTGACATCGTGAAGTTGTGGGACAGCTGGGGCATTCCGATGAAATACCAGGGAAGGTGGGAGTTTGCCGGACATTCTTTCCATGGGGACGTCCTGACCCACCTAAAATATGAGGGGTTGAAGCAAAAGACCGTCTTAACTGAGAGGGCCATGGAAAAGAAGGTTGAGATAATGAACAGGGTGATGATCTTTGATCTATTGCGAAACAAGGATGGTGTCATCGGAGCTATTGGCATACACACCCGAGAAGACAAGATCATTGTGCTTCAGGCGAAAGCCGTCATCTTAGGCACAGGTTTTGTAGACAGATTGTATCCGCCTTCGGTTCCCGGGTGGCTGGCCAGTGTAGCTGGAAGCCTCACCCTCACAGGCGACGGTAGAGCTATGACGTATAGAGCAGGTGCTGAATTGGTTGGTCCCGAGATTCCGAGACGCCACGTAGGCCCTCGATACTTTGCTCGGTACGGTCAGGCCACGTGGGTTGGCGTTCTTAGAGATACCCATGGGAAACCAATAGGGCCCTATGTTACGAAACCCGATAAAAGATACGGTGATATGACCCCGGAGGTAAAGGGCGTCCTTCTGGAAGACTACATGAAATCGGGAAAGGGCCCGGCATATATGGATTGTAGAGGTATCTCAGATGAAGATTACGAATATATGATGCATTGGCTGGTGCATGAAGGCAACTCGTCGCTCATAGACCACATGAAGGAAGAAGGCATAGATCTGAGGAAAAATCCGGTTGAGTTTGGCACCTATCAGATGGTCCCTGAGGGTAAAATATGGATCAATGAAAAGGCTGAAACCTCGATCAAAGGGCTCTATGCGGCTGGTGATGAATCAATGGGTGGCATAGGACCATCAGCCAGCTACGGCTGGATTGCTGGCGAGAGTGCTGCCACCTATGCCAAGGAGGCACCGGCTCCTAAAATTGAAAAGACCAGAGCGGAGATTGAGGAAAGGAAAAATCTGGTGGGTGAAATGCGCACGCGAAAGCAAGGGCCTGACTGGAAGGAGGCTAACATTGCCCTTCAACAGATAATGCAGGATTATGCTGGACCTGTTCGATCCGAAGTATTGTTGGAAGCTGGGCTGAGCTATGTCCAGAGGTTAAAGAAGAAGGTTGCCACTACGATGGTAGCGCAAAACCAGTGGGAATTGACCCGCTGTTTGGAGACCCTGAATTTGCTGGACCTAGGAGAACTGGTATTTATAGCAGCTAATGAACGCAAAGAAACAAGGGGCTTACACAATCGTCCTGATTACCCGTTAACTGACCCAATGCTTGAGGGCAAAGGACTCTTTGTCAAGCAGGTACGCGGGGAGCCGGTTCTTGAGTGGAGGAAAATAGCATAGTGCAAAAAACTTAATGAACGGGGGATATATCATGCCACCAATAATAGATCCAACCAAGTGCACAGGCTGCGGCGTATGCGTTGATGTGTGTTCAGAAGATGTATTCTTCGGCTCCAAGAAAGGAAAGGTTCCGGTAGTAACCTATCCCGAATTCTGCGTCCACTTCAATTGTTGTGCATACGAGTGTCCTGAAGAGGGTGCAATCAAGGTGAGGATTCCGCTGCCACTACAATTATTATACAAAGGGGGTGATAGATAATTGAGGTAAAATAGGAATTTTGGGTAAAATTAAGGGGAGAACATTTTATGAGGGAGGTATCGAAATGAAAAAGAGGCATGTCTTAAAAAAAGGGTTCGCAGCAAGATTAGCAGTATTAACAATCGTCATGCCAATGGTCATGATAGGTATTGCCAGGGGCGGTGACTGGCCTAAAGATGTATCGGTGATTTCACCGGCACCTGGCGCTTCAGTCCATATGGTACAGGTAGGTATCGGCACGGTGATAGAAAAATACACCCCTATCGAGCATTGGATTGTCCAGCCACTGGGAGGTCCTAAGCTGTGGTTACCCTTGATGAAACAGGGCAAGTGTGACTTCGCCAACCATAATGCTGCCGATATCCTTAACGCCTTTTTGGGACGCGGATTGTACGCCAAGATGGGGCCACAACCTGTCCGCACTGTTGGTGCGGGACACGATTACATGTTCATGTTCTGGACAGTGCCAGGTAAAGACATACGCTCTGTAGCCGATCTGAAGGGCAAGGTGGTTTATTACAAATTCAAGGCAAACCCGATGTTTGATGATATGGCCAAGAACCAGCTCGCCTCGGCAGGGCTGACAGTAAAGGATTTTAAGGCTGGCCTATCATTCCCAAACATAAAAGAGGGCTCAAAGGATCTTATTGAGGGGAGAATTGATGCCCTTCTCTACCCCGTTGTACCCGGCGCCGTGATGCAGATTAACGAGGCCAAAGGCGAGTGTGTGTTTGTCAACCTGACAAAGAAACAGGCTGAATATGTGGCACAGCACATGGAGGGATACTTTATCCAGGATATCCCGGCAGGTGATCCTCGCTTTCGAAACAAAAGCCCGGTCCCCAACGCTATATGTTATCAAAATGCCATGTTCACCCCAGCCAGTATGGATCCAGATATCGTCTATGGGGTGGTTAAAGCCATCTACGACCACAGTGATGAATTTGCTGATACCCATCCCGCAGCTAAATACTGGTCTCTTAGACACCGGCCTGTTGCGAACGCTGTGCCATATCACGAAGGCTCTATCCGGTACTTCAAGGAAAGGGGGCTCTGGACGGCGGAGAACCAGGCATACCAGGAAAAACTGTTGAAAAAACAGCGAGCGCTCTTAGAGTGACCAAGATGACGTACCGTTCTTGAATTCCGGCGTGTGGCAAGAGATCGCTATCGAGAATACCTGAGGTGGGAGGCCAGCATGGATCAGTTTGCAGTTGGTGTAAAGTGGGAAATCAGGGGGCTACGATCCAGGCTGGCGCTTGTTGTTGCAGTGATGTGGTCTCTATACTCCCTTTGCTATCTGTGCAACCTATTCTTCTATCTTGGTGTGGTCATTTATCCCATCACCCATCGGGCCATTAGTGCAGGGTTGATCTGTATCCTGGTGTTTCTGCTGACTACCGCAAAAAAGGACATATCGAGGGAGAAGCTCAGGTGGTATGATGTGCTCCCGATCCTTTTTGTCATTGCTGGATGCACATATATCGCCGTCAACGCCAACGAGTTGGTCGCCGAAGGGAGGCTAATATCATACCCTTTTGAGATCATATTGGCCTCCCTCCTCTTTCTTTCGGTCATTGAGGCAACCCGGCGTACTATTGGTTGGGTTCTGCCCTGCCTGGTTATCTTTTTTTTCTTCTACGCCGTTTACAGCAATCACTTCCCCGGTTTCCTACACAGTACAGGTTTTTCTTACCCCATGCTGTTTGGGTGGATGTACCTCAGTGCAGAGGGATTTTGGGGGATGATTATCGGTATTGTTTCCGCCATTGTTGCCGGGTTCATCATCTTTGGGGGTTTTCTTAGGGCGCTAGGAGCAAGTCGATTCTTCAACGAACTCGCTCTCTCTACGGTTGGATTCATGAGAGGTGGTGCAGCCAAGGCAGCAGTGATTGCCAGCACCCTTTTTGGAACGATATCCGGTTCAATCGCAGCAAATGTGGCCACAACAGGCCAGATCACCATTCCCTTGATGAAAGATACTGGCTATGAAAAGAATTACGCGGGGGCGGTCGAGGCTACTGCCTCCACCGGTGGTATGTTTATGCCGCCAATCATGGGAGCAACGGCCTTTCTCATTGCGGAGTTTCTCAATATTTCGTATTGGAGTGTATGTGTAGCCGCTTTTCTGCCTGCCATCGCCTATTATGCAACCCTTCTTGCACAGGTCGATCTGGAGGCCGCAAAAATCGGTCTCAAAGGTTTGCCCAGAAAAGACCTTCCATCCCTGAAAAAAACATTGCTCGGGGGCTGGCAATACCTGCTCCCCTTTGCCCTGCTAATATTTCTTTTGGGGATTCTAAGGTACTCGGCTCAAACATCGATTATGTACACCATAGGGGCCTTGATAATCGTAAGCTTCTTCAAGAAGGAAAGCAGGCTCACCCCCAAGAAGCTCTTGGTTGCACTGGAGGATTCAGCCAGGGGGATGATGTCAATCGCTCCTCTTTGCACCGCTATAGGTATCCTTGTTGGCTCCATAGCAATAACCGGGGCTGGGACGAGGTTTACCTCCCAGCTTCTCACCATAAGTGGTGGCAGTCTGATGATCCTCTTAATCCTGACAGCAAGCGCCGCCTTTATACTAGGCATGGGCATGACCGCAGTGTCTGTCTATATATTAACGGTGATCTTACTCGCCCCTGCTTTGATAAGGGCTGGTGTGGAACCTATTTCTGCCCATATGTTCTTATTCTACTTCGGTTGCCTTTCATTCATCACCCCGCCAGTGTGTGTTGGCGCATATATTGCCGCAGGTATATCTGGCGGTGATCCCTGGAAAACGGGCTTCCGCGCAGTTCGTCTGGGCTTCGCTGCTTTTCTCGTGCCCTGGGCGTTTGTATTTAACCCCGGTATTTTGATGGTTGGCTCCCCCCTGGAAATAATTTCAAGTTTTTTCTTTATAGCATTGGGTGCAATGACAATAGGGGTTGCTTTTGAGGGGTTTTTCATTAGCAAGCTCAGTATGTGGGAAGACATTCCTTTGGCCATAAGTGGCATTTGTATATTCATCCCAAACTTCCTAACCAGATTATTCGCGCTGGCCTTCCTGGCTGTGTTTTTATTTAGACACCTTATTCAGACAAGACGGTCGAGGATTCACCCTCGTTCCAGAGCACACGACCAGTAATACCATTAACAAATGGCAATCGAAATCCATGATCACTTACAGAGAAAACATCGTGGACCGGGAAAGTTAAAGTACACCAGGTGGCCAGGATCCAGGAGCTTATGAGGTTTCAAATTAGGATTCCTAGTCAAGCGAAATCAGAAAGGAGACATGAATGAAAATTGATATCCACAACCATTTCTATCCCACCGAATTTCTGAAACAACTGGAAAAAATTGGATCAACGGTTGGCATCTCTGTGGAGAAAGAT
>JAFDDT010000041.1 GCA_019310725.1 Deltaproteobacteria bacterium
TGACTGGCAGTCATGAGGTCAGGGGTTCGATCCCCCTCAGCTCCACCATTCAAATGATTTCCCCATCGTTCCAACCATTCCAGTTAAAACTGAGGGAGAGGCGTTGCTGTAGACAACATCTTCACACCGCACCGGTGAACCACTCTGGCGCTGCCCCTATCACTGCCTTAACTATATCTCGATCGTGTTCACTGAAGGCCTCTCTGTCGATCATAGACTCGATTGTCTTCTCAAGCACCACCATCTTGCTGCCGGTGTGGATAATCGCTGGGTAGTACTCATTAATGAAGAAATGCTTAAGCCTGAATCGATCAGTCTCATTATTGATCATGCCCTTGACCTTTTTCTCGATCTGTGCCTTTTCAAGGTTGCGCAATTCGGATTTCGGCGATCGGATCTTCTTGGCAGTAGCTTCAAGGCCCTCAATGCATTTGAAGCTGAGCTGCCAGTGCTCGATATTCCCCAGGCAGTTTATCATGAGTGTGTTGGTTGTTATTAGACCTTGCTCGTGGTCGATCTTGACTCCCTCAAGGTGGGGTAGAAAATAGTTGTCCGAAATGGCGCAGAAAGCACTCACTCCACCGGCAAACGGGTTCTCCATGAGATCGTTGACTGTGAAAAAAGGCTTCTGCTCGAACCTGGCATCCTGAAGAAGTATGAGTTCTTCCTCTGTGTAGTGGAATCGTTCATTCCATAGCTCCTCTGGCGAAAGGTCTTTTCTGGTGAGCGAGCTCTGGCTGGTAAGCATACCCAAGCTTTGACCTCCCCGCCAAACCAAGGGAAGGGCACCAACAGTCCACTCAGCGCTTCCCCCGATCTCGCCGATCATGCTATGGAGACCGCGACCATCCGGAAAGCGCAGTCCATCGAGCCCCATGACCAGAGCAGGGAAAAGGTCTCCGTCTTTGTCAAAGGGAGTAGCAACACCAATGCTGTTCAGCTGGTCCATGGCGGGATGATGGCGCGGCCGGTCAAGGAAGTAGGCCGTCATTTCCGAGAAGTCCTTTATGCCACAGGCATCGGCGATGATCCGAGCCTCCTCTTTTAGGTCAGTGTCCCGGGGATTAAACTCGGGGAAGGGAGCAGCGGTCATCCAACGCTCAACATAGATGTCGGGCAGGTGCCTTTTGAAATTGGATTCGGTAATAAATAGGGCAGTAAGTGAACTGTGAAGGCCCTGAACTGATTTGCCGGTGCCGTCGATCACATCCGATCCCATAGAAAGCCTGTTGACCTCTTGGGTAAGCCCGTGGCTGTACCTGCTGCAGTGCTCCTCCTTGCCGAATAGGGCGCCCACAGCAATGGTCGGATTACCGCCGGCCTCCACGCCGGGCTTGGCCCGTACTCCTTCTGTTATCGCGCTTTCGATGATCACATCTTCCCCTAAATCAAAGGTCTCCGTCGTAATCTGCAGAACTTCACTCATTACCTGGGCTGCAATCCGATCGTTATGCCGCTTTAATCGGTTAATCAAATCCTTTGTTTGAAGATCTTTGGGAACTTTGTTTAGGGCACCAAAGCCATCGATAACAACTGCCGCCGCGGGTAGCGCCGCAGCAAGGATGACGGCCTGGCGGAGCTGCTTGCTCCTGAATACACCAAGATTCGAGCGCCCGTTTACCCGGTCATCAATTACAAACACCGTTCCTCTGACAAGTTCAAAGCCGTAGAAATTCAGCACCTCTTGATGCCTCAAGTTGAAAGTGGCCACCTTGTCCTTGCTCAACTCCATGGCTTCGTGACGGCCACTATAGGTCAATCGTGCATCGCCGATATTGTAACGTAGAGGATTACTCATGGTAGCACCTCCAAGTTCAGAAACAACACCCTCTCATCTGATTGGCAGTTATTGGGTTAGGGTTGCATCCCTTTCACCGATCTTGTTTAGTTTCCCTTGAATTTCGGGTCCCTCTTTTCTGAATATGATCTGAAAGACTCCTGCAAATCCCCTGATGGCAAAATCATTGCTGATCGTGCCGCATTGTACTCAAGGCTCCTTGAAGCAGAAACATCTTCACTGTGAAGCAGTACTTCTTTAGCTCCTTGAACCGCCAATGGTGCGTTTACAGCGATCTCCTTACCTATCTTACTGGCCTGGACAAAGAGCATTTCCTGTGTATCAAATACCTCGTTTACGAGCCCAATTCTTTTGGCCTCATCAGCACCAATAGAATGGCCCCGAAAGGCCATTTCTCTTGCCTTTCCCCTTCCCACAACCTTTGGCAATCTCTGGAGCCCCCCAATATCGGTGATAATCCCAAATCTCGGCTCAGGAAGGCCAAAAAGGGCATCGGAAGAGCAAAATCTCATATCACAAGAGCAGACCAGTTCCAGGCCTGCGCCAAGACAATGGCCTTGGATAACTGCAATAGTTGGCACGCGCAAGACCTCCAATTCTGTATAGATAGCCTGGACCCTCTTAATGATATCAAACAGCCTTATTTTTTGATCAGCAGATGGTTTTTCAGATAGGAGCCTGATAACCTCATTGGTAGGGCTCAGATCCAGTCCTGAGCAAAAAGAATCTCCCGCCCCTTTCAGTAGAATGACCCTCACCTCGCTATCTTGTACCGCTTTTCTTAGCACCTCAGATAGAGACAGCCAAAGAGCAAAGTCTAAGGCATTTCTTTTCTCTGGCCTCCTGAGGGTGATCGTCCCTATGAAGCCCTCGCTCTCATACGTTACCTCACCCCTCCCCCCAGTCTCATCAGACATACTCTTCCCCTTTTATCCTTTCCACATAGTGCTGGGCGGAGAACGCAGCCGTAGCACCATCGCCACAGGCAGTGACAACCTGTTTTAGGTTTTTCTTGCAACAATCACCACAGGCAAATATCCCTTCTCTCGATGTAGTCATCTCCCTATCTACTATTATGTAGTCATCATCGCTTTTCTTCAGAATAGTACCAAGAAAGGTCAGGCTCGGCACATAGCCAATAAAGACGAATACCCCGTTTACCTCGAGATCTTTGCTCTCTCCTGTCTTAAGATTTCTCAACTTTACTCCGCCTACCATAGTCTGACCAAATATTTCACTCACGACAGAATCAAAGATGACCTCTATCTTGCCGTTGTTGAATACCCTTTCCTGGAGTATCTTTGTCGCTCGGAACCTATCTCTTCTATGGACAATATAGACCTTCTGAACAAATCTGGTTAGAAACAAGGCATCTCCCAGGGCCACATCTCCACCACCTACCACTGCCACGGTAAGGTCCCGAAAAAAGGCCCCATCACAGGTAGCACAATAGGACACACCTTTACCAGTAAACTCTAGCTCGCCCGGGACCCCGAGTTTCCTCTGCTCTTCGCCCGCTGCAATGATTATGGATAGACACTGATACGGTACGGGATCATTATCTACAAAAATCTTCTTGATATTGCTGCCTTCGCTAAATTCGATTCTGTTTACCTCTCCATACGCTATCATTGTGCCAAAGGACTTGGCCTGTTCTTCCATATTATGAACGAGTTCTGCACCTGAAATCCCGTTGCTGAAGCCAGGATAATTCTCTATCTTATCCGACAGAGAAGCCTGCCCACCGAGACCTAATTTTTCAATTAATAATGAAGAGAGTCTTGCCCTGGATGTATAGATACCAGATGTAAGGCCAGCCGGCCCACCACCTATGATAATTACATCATAAACTTCCGCCTTACTCAATGAATCATCCCCCATAGTCTTTCTCCTTGTCTATTCATCCTGTACACAGTACATCTATTCAATCCGGAACTGGTTAACTTGAAGCCGTTGGCGTGATCAATACGGCAATCTATTCAGATCTGACAACAGATTCCTTCTTTGTTACCTTTACCTGACCCCTTTCTTTGCCAACGATTAAAACAAAATCAAATAAATCTCTCTGCAGGCAAAAGAGTGGATCTTCCCGTGGAAGATACACCCTGTCTCCTCTCACGAACTTTTGTGCAGTTTCACCAAAAACTATCCTTTCCAAGGTCTCAAGGTGATTGTAATGGCTTCCGGTGAGAAGATGTTCTAGGTAGTCGGCGCATCCCTCATCCTCCGGCGCCCTGCTAACACCCCTCCTTCCCATGGCTACCAGGGTAACGACCTCAGGAAGAGAATTTTGAGAAAGAATATACCGTGAGATAGCCTTGGCCATCACATAGCTGCCCAGAATAGCTACCTCAGCCTGGCTGACTGCCTTTATCGCACCATTTACACCGGCTGTAGTCCGCTGAACCACTACTTTTCCATTCAGGTATCCGGGGCTTTTCAGAATAAGCTCTGAAGGGGAGTTTCCTAGATCAAAACCAGGAATCAGTTGCTCATCTATCTCACCTGCCAGGATTATGTCATTATTTTTCGATTTGAGGGAAAAAGCTTCTTCGGGATGGTCAACCAAAATAACCTTTTCTGCCCCGAGATGGAAAAACAGAGGGGTCACGGTAAATGCCCGAAAGACATCAATAATAATTGTAACCCCGTGAGCCCGCTTCGCACCTTCAACCAGGCTTTCTCTGATTATTTTCATCTCTTCTATCTGTAAAGCATAGTATTGAAAAAACAGCTCCTGTTCGGCCACACAAAGCCACAAACAATTGAGAATTGAGAATTGACAATTTAAACTGGTGCCCTGGTGGCTGAATAGCTACCCCTGATGAATTTCCGCCTTTCAGCGGCCCCCTACGGGGCATTGTGCAGAGCGCGCACCTATTCAACCAGGATCAGCAATTCAGATCAACCCCCCTGCTCTGTGAGAAACAAGTGGCTTTAGCGCCCATGGGAGAAGAGTTAGCCGAGTCGCTTCAAATCATCAACCAGCTCCTGAACAGCTTGGGCTGATCTGTGAAGGGCATCACGCTCTTCTGGGGTAAGTGTTATCTCTATGATCTCCTCAACCCCGGATGAGCCCAGCTTTACCGGAACTCCGATAAAGAGATTCTGGATCCCATACTCACCCTGAAGATAGGTCACACACGGCAGGATTTTCTTTTTATCCTTTAGAATTGCCTCGGCCATCTCCACCGCAGCAGACGCTGGGGCATAGTAGGCACTACCGGTTTTCAGCAAGCTCACAATCTCACCGCCGCCTTTTCTAGTTCTTTCAACAAGCGCCTCAATCCTCTCAGCCGACAGAAGCTCAGTGATGGGAATACCGGCAACAGTAGAGTACCGGGGTAGAGGCACCATTGTGTCACCGTGGGCACCCAGTACAAAGGCATGGGTATTGTCAACAGAGACATTCAGCTCCATGGCGATGAATGCCCTGAACCGAGCAGAATCAAGCACCCCTGCCATGCCGACTACCTTTGTTTTATCAAAACCGCTCGTATCTAAGGCAACATGACACATGGCATCCAGAGGGTTGGTGACCACAATGAGGATAGCATTAGAGGCAACCTTTGCAATCTCGCTTACTACTGATTTCATAATACTGGCATTGGTGCTGAGCAGGTCATCCCTGCTCATACCCGGTTTTCGGGGAATTCCTGCGGTGATTACCACGATATCTGAGCCTTGTGCAGCGGAGTAGTCATTGGTGACCCCGGTAATGTGTGCGTCATGCCGCTCAATAGGTGCAGCCTCAGCAAGGTCCAGAGCCTTTCCTGCTGGAACCCCCTCAAGTACATCAACTACTACAACATCTGCCAGTTCTTTTTCCACAACCCTCATGGCCACTGTTGCACCAACATTTCCTGCACCAACAACCGTTAGTTTATTTATCATTTTCCTGGCTCCTTTCGTGATCAAAGTTTTGTTTAAGCTATCTCTCTTTCACTTTGCTGTCAAGCAAGGATTAGGTGTCAGAGCTTTATAATTTAATTTTCACGAAGTTTTTCGATTATTTCCTCCATTCTTTTGCAAAACCTCTTACCTTCAGCCATTCTTTTTCTTATTTCTGCCGCTGCATGACAAACCATGGCCTCCTTAATTCCACCAAATGCCATCCCTATCTCTCGAAGAGACTTTCCGCTTAATTCTCTTGCAAGGTAAATCCCAACCTTCCGAGCATCGTTATTATGACGACTCCTACAAACAAGATCTTCCTTCTCGCATTGAAAGGTACTGCTCACCACCTCCATAATCAACGCTATGGAAGGCCTAGGTATAACCTTCCCAAGATCTGGAACGGCTGGATCTGGGTCATACCCTTTGAACTGTTCCTTCATAGTAGAAATAAACTCTCCCCCTCCTAAGAGAAAACCGTGTACAATAGTGTCAAAAGGCGATATGGCACCGATGGCCCCCCTTCCTTCAACAAATTCCCTGTAGGCCTTCCTCGCCCCTCCCCGGCTTCCCCTGAACTCGGACAAAATTGTCGCATAATCCAGCCAATCAACGGCCTTGGATTTCGTGATATAGCCCGGATAACTGCTCCAGGGATAATCAGAGAGCCGATCCACCATGCCAGCCCGAAATGGGTTCATGTGAATGTACCTGCTCACCTCCAGATAATGGCCCTCCGTCTCGATGAGGATCGACTTGAAGCGGCCTTGAAATAGATGGCCCATTCGCTTATATCGAATATTGAAATAGTTTGTGTAGGCACCATTCAAAGTCTGGATCGCTCTCGAAAGCCCTGGCCCCTGGAGACGAAAAAAGAGATGGTAGTGGTTGTCCATCAATACATATGCATAGAGGACCACTCTGTGGCGAAGAACCACTCTTTCCAAATAAGATGTCCATCTTTCCCTGTCGCGCTTATCCCGGACAATTGCCTGACCTTCATTGCCTCGGGAAGTGACATGGTAGAGGACATCGGAACTTTCTATCCTGAGAGGCCTTCCCATGAAAACCAGGATAGAATGTCTTTGAAACCAAATCAAGAAAAAATTAAATATTAAAGCTCTGACACCATTTTTAAGTTGCTCCAATCATTTCAAAGTAGTATTTGAAAAATCTATGCTATCAACACCAACCATAAAAGGTTTCCGCCTCGAGCCGAATCAGACAGTAGGAATTATCGCACCAGCAAGCCCGGTTAGCAAATCTGAAATAATGGAGAGTTTACAACTCGTGGAGTCTTTTCCACTCAAGGTAAGGCTTGGCAATCACCTCTTTGATCGTTTGAGTTACCTTGCCGGGTCTGACCATGACAGGGTATCGGATCTTCACCAGATGTTTTCTGACCCTGAGATCAAGGCAATCTTTTGTGCCAGGGGTGGCTATGGATCGGCAAGGCTTCTCGATAAAGTTGATTTTGACCTTATACGAGAAAACCCCAAGGTACTGGTAGGTTTCAGCGATCTAACCGCCCTTTTGATTGCACTGTACAAGAAGTGCCGTTTAATTACTATCCATGGACCAACCCTCTCGGATCTTCCCAGAGGTAAAAACTGGCAACATCTGTCCAGGCTGATTACCACCTCTCGCAAACCTCGAATCTCCCTGTCACGTGGCAAAGCAGTCAATAAGGGTAAGGCAAGGGGTACACTCCTGGGTGGTAATCTTTCAACTATATGCTCTCTCTTGGATACCCCCTTTCTGCCCTCATTTGATAGTGTTATCCTTTTTCTAGAAGAGAAAGGAGAATCTCCTTACAGAGTGGATAGGATGCTCACCCAGCTTTTACTCAGCGGTCGATTGGCGCACTTATCAGCACTCGTTATTGCTCAAATGGAGGACTGCGGGGAACAAGAAATTCTTTACAGTCTGCTTCAGGAGCGACTCGGTACTCTTTCTGTGCCAATGGTAACAGGTCTGCCTGTTGGCCATGGAGATGAAAACATATCCATACCTCTTGGCCTTCCTGCTCTTCTGGACAGCGACAGGATGGTTCTCGAGGTAGAAGAATCAGCTACCTCATGAATTAACCGCAGACCCACGCTGACAGGCACAGATTTTTTGTTCAGCCGCCCTGGCTGAACAAAAAAATGCAATCACTCCGCAAATGGAGTAAATAATAATGACGTTCCCTATGCGATAAATATCGCTGCAGGCAATGGTTTTGAATTTGCAGCACTTCGGGCCCACTGGGCTCACAGTCTTGAGGGAAGTGCAGGACATTTAATAGTTCAACGTTCAGCGAAAATATTTGTCTGCGTTAGTCTGTGGCAAAAATAACTATATTTGAGCAAGATGATTATGGCTAATAAGATAAAAAACCTCCTTATCAGTGGACTCAAGCAAAAGGTGTATCCTGGTGCGGTTCTCCTGGTGGCACAAGGAGAGGATATTGTATTTTTCCATAATGTGGGCAATCGGGCAGTGAAACCGATACCCCTTCCCATGGAAAAGGACACTATCTTTGATTTGGCCTCGCTCACAAAACCTCTAGCAACCACACTAGCTACCATGAAACTTGTGGACGAAGGTCTACTAGATCTCGACAAACCTATTTCATGCCTCATACAACCTTTTCCTTGGAAAGATAAGGCTGATATAACACCCCGGCTTTTGTTAAACCACTCTGCGGGCCTCGCGGACTGGAAACCATTCTATCTGGAACTGAGATTACCGACAGAAGAGACAAAGCCTGGTTTAAGGCATCTAATCATGCAAGAGCCCTTGTACCATGAACCTAAGACTGTAACGCTTTACAGTGACCTTGGATTTATGCTTTTGGAATGGATAATAGAAATTGTTGCTGGCCAAGATTTATCATCATTCCTTAATGCTACGTTCTATCATCCCCTTGCGCTGGAGACCCTATATCTTGATCAAATCACCCGGGATCGAGTGCATGAAAGGCAATCATATGCTGCTACTGAATATTGCCCGTGGAGAAAAGAAATTATTCAGGGCCATGTCCATGACGAAAACGCATATGCGCTGGGAGGGTATTCAGGTCATGCCGGGCTATTTGGGACAGCACTAGATGTCTTTACCCTGACTACGGCATTGGTAAAAATATTCCATGGTAGCCGGTCTGGGCTAGTTTCGACTGAAACCGTGAGGATATTTTTTTCAAAACAGGGAATTGTGCCAGATTCTACCTACGCCCTTGGATGGGACACTCCTTCGCGGAAGAACTCTAGTTCTGGCCGTTACTTCAGCTCAAATACCGTTGGTCATACAGGATTTACCGGTACCTCAGTATGGATGGATTTAGAGAAAAACATAACAATAATATTTCTCACAAACCGGATCCATCCAAGCAGATCAAATGAAAAGATAAAAGAATTTCGCCCTAAACTTCACAATCTCATTATGCAGGAACTCGGATATGGCCAATAGGTTTCACATCCCTCCCCGAGGCGCCCATATTCACTTGATGGGTATCTGCGGAGTTGGCATGTCATCGCTGGCAGGAATGCTCAAGGAAAAGGGCTACGCCATAACAGGCTCGGACCAGGACACCTATCCGCCAATGAGCACGTTCCTCGAGAACCTATCAATCCCGGTAAAAAAGGGTTACTCTCCTTCCAACCTCAATCCCCCACCAGATCTCGTGGTCGTGGGAAACGTAATCACCAGGGATAATCCCGAATCAGATGCACTACTGCAGCTGGGCTTACCCTATATTTCCATGCCACAGGCACTTAGAAGATTTGCCATGGATAAAAAAAGGTCCATTACCATTGCTGGCACTCACGGTAAGACAACAACATCTGCTCTAGCAGCATGGATTCTTGAGATTGCCGGCATGAAACCCTCATTTATGATTGGAGGGATAGCAAAAAATTTCGGCTGCAATTTCAAATTAGGTACCGGGCAATACTTTGTTATAGAGGGCGACGAATATGATACAGCCTTCTTTGACAAAAGGCCCAAATTTTTACACTACGACCCTTACATAACGGTTATAACCGGTATTGAGTTTGATCATGCAGATATCTACAAAGGGATTGAGGAGATAAAAGACGCCTTCAGAAGTCTTATTGAAATGATACCTGCTGAAGGAGTCTTGTGTGAAAACCGTGATGATCCAGTGATTCTGGATGAAATGAATGGAGTAAAATGTCCCCTTTCGACCTATGCCATCAAAAGAGAGGCAGACCTTTATGCTCGTGACATTGTTATTGGTGCTAATGAAACAGAGTTTAGTGTATTGCAGGGAGGCAAAGAATATCTGCGCCTTGCCACTGAGCTTTATGGAGACCATAATATATACAACATCCTTGCAGCCCTTTCAGTTGGCTTTCATCTACATATCGAACCAGAGACTATCGCTGTGGCCATCAAAACCTTTAAGGGGATAAAAAGAAGGCTAGAGGCCATAGGTAATTATGGGGATATCCTGGTGATTGATGATTTTGCCCATCATCCAACAGCGGTAAAAGAGGCAACAAGAGCAGTAAAAAACCGCTACCAAGACCGCCGCCTTGTTGCTGTTTTTGAGCCCAGGACGAATTCAAGCCGGAGGAGCGTCTTTCAAGATGCCTACGCCGCCTCCTTCATCTATGCTGATGTGGTAGCGCTTCCTGAACCACAAAGGATGGAAAAAATCCCGTTACATGAGAGATTCTCCTCCACCAAACTTAAAGAAGACATTACAAAACAGGGTACCGAGGCACACTATTTTCCCAACAATGATGATCTACTCGATGGTGTCCTTGGCCTCATCAGGCCCGGTGATGTAATGCTTATCATGTCCAACGGCCCATTTGATAATATACAGGAGCGTCTTATCCAACGGTTAAAAGAGGGTGGATAGTTCGTTCTATCGATAGGAATTACTGTTGTTTTGTAGTAACTGTTCAGGTAGCCACAAACAATTGAAAATTGACAATTCGAACTGGTGCCTTTGTGGCTGAGTAGTTACGTTTTGTGAATGCTTATGAAATTGAACCCTACCAATTCAATAGGTGTCTTTGATTCAGGTATAGGCGGACTTACTGTAGTCAGAGCCGTGATTGAACAACTGCCATCCGAGAATATCATCTATTTCGGGGACACGGCCAGAGTGCCCTATGGGGTCAAATCCCCAGAAACAATTTCCAGATACGCAACCCAGATTACAGAGTTCTTGCTTCAGCAAAAGGTCAAACTTCTCATTGTCGCCTGTAATACCATGGCAGCAGTAGCATATGAGGCCATAAAGGATCTATCCCCTGTTCCAGTATTGGGTGTGGTTGACGCTGGTGCCCGGAGTGCAGTAGCTGAAACACACAACAAATATGTCGGCGTGATTGGTACACCGGCCACTATCAATAGCAATGCCTATCAAAAAGCGATCAAAGGGCTTGATTCGGATATCAGGGTCATCTCTCAACCCTGCCCTCTATTTGTGCCACTTGTAGAAGAGGGGTGGTTGGATCATCAGGTAACAAGAATCACGGCTCAGGAATATCTCAAGCCGGTAGTTGCCCAGAATATTGATACCCTCGTCCTGGGGTGCACTCACTACCCCCTGTTGAAACCCCTGCTTCGAGAGATTCTGGGGAATCAAATAACGCTTGTGGACTCTGCCCAGACCATAGCAAAAGAGACAGAAGAATTACTCAGGAGAAATGGCCTCCAAAGTATTCAGGGGATCTCCCCTGAATACCGGTTTTATGTTACCGATGTCCCCCTCAGATTCAAAGAGATCGGCGAACGCTTTCTAGGAAGAACCCTTTCTAATATTACCGTGGTCAAGTGGTGAAGCTATGCATGAGATTATCTCTGAAATAGTAGATTCTGTTGATTTCAAAGGGATTCGCTGTATAAAAGGTTATAATGAGATAGCCCGGGATTACAGTTCCTATCTCTGTGATGAATCAAAACTTGCTCACCAGGGGGCCCAATACCTTTTCTTTCCTGCCAACGAAGGCGAACTCTCAGCTATCTTTCAAGAAATGGCCAAAAGGGATGTCAAGATAACGATATCTGGAGCCAGAACTGGCTTAGTAGGCGGGGCAGTTCCTTATGGAGGGGCAATAGTATCCCTTGAAAAGTTCGATAAGATCCTGGGGCTTAGGTATGACAATCGCTTAAAAGAATGGCTTGTCAAGGCCGAGTGTGGTGTGACGATACGGGATCTTAACAATTGGGCAATGAAAAAAGTCTTTCCTGGTCTTTCCGAAGGTGGTTCTGCTGAGACTAAGGCATTCCTCGAAAGATACAAGGAAAGTAAAACTACCTACTTTTATCCCCCTGACCCAACCGAGATGGGGGCAGCTCTGGGTGGAACTGTCTCTACCAATGCATCTGGTGCCAGAACTTACAGATATGGCCCCACGCGAAACTGGGTGAGATGTATAAGGGTTATGTTGGCCTCAGGCGAGGTCCTTGAAATCCCCCGTGGTAAATGTTTTGCAACACCTGCTGGTGAGTTTACTATAATCGACAGTAAAGGAAATGAAACTGGGGTAAAGATTCCAAGGCATACTATGCCGTCCACGAAAAATGCTGCGGGTATCTTCTCAGCACCTAATATGGATCTTATTGACCTATTTATAGGCAGTGAAGGTATTTTTGGCGCAATTACTGAGGTTGAGATAGCACTCCAAAAATGGCATAACCCAGTTTCAATCGTACAGTTTTTGCCTTCTGACGATAAGGCAATTGACTCTGTAGTGGCACTGCGCAAGGAAAAAAGTATCCGGCCAGAATTTATCGAGTTTTATAGCTCTCATGCCCTTGATCTTCTTCGGAACAAACAGGATGAAGATCCCAAGGTAGTAGGAATGCCTCCAATACCGGATTATGCAAAATCTGCCGTCTTCTTTGATCTAAGATTTGATCCTGAAAGCAAAGATAATGACTATTCCAAATTGGAGGAAATAGTTTGTACGTGTGGATCAACATTGGCAAAGTCATGGGCTGGATATGAACAAAGAGATCTAGAGCGATTTAAAAATTTTAGACATGTCCTTCCTGAGACAGTAAACAGCATAATAGCTGAGAGAAAAAAGAAGATACCCGAACTCTATAAGCTCGGAACTGACCTTGCTGTTCCAGACCAGGCCTTAGAGAAAATCTGGGCATTTTATAAATCCAAATTAGAAAAGGCGGGCCTTGAATGGGTTGCATTTGGGCATATTGGCAATAATCACATACATATCAACATCATCCCCAGGTCCCTGGAAGAGATGAAAGAAGGCCTTTCCATCTATAGAGAATTTGCTAAAAAGGCAGTAAGCCTTGGAGGGACAATATCTGCCGAACACGGTATTGGTAAGATCAAAAAGGAATTCTTTTCCATTATGTTCTCAGATAAGGAACTGAAAGAGATGAAGGCAGTGAAAATTGCCCTTGATCCAGGTCTTATTTTAAATCCAGGAAACATGCTGAATATATAAGAAAAATTGCCACAGATTCACACAGATGATCGCAGATAGATATAATAAAATCAGCGTTAATCTGCGTAGATCTGTGGCTGAGAAGTTAGTGAAAATGAAGATACTCATTTGTGTAAAACAGGTTCCAGAAATTACGGATGTTAAAATAAATCCTGAAACAGGGACCCTTATTAGAGAAGGAGTGGACTCAATACTGAATCCATTCTGTGAATATGCTGTAGAGATGGGCTTAGAGCTCGAGAGGCATTATGGTGATATAGAGACAGTAGCTATCTCCATGGGCCCTCCACAGGCAAGTTCAGCGTTGATAAGGTGCCTTGAAATGGGTGTTGATAGAGCAACTCTTTTGGCAGACATGAGATTTGCTGGCTCTGACACGTGGGCTACAGCCTTTACCCTGGCCCAGGCTATAAGGGCTATGGAAGGTGACTTCGACCTGATCCTTGTCGGAAAGCAAGCAATAGATGGTGACACGGCCCAGGTGGGTCCTGAACTTTCAGAAATCCTTGGTATCCCTCAAATAATGTACGCAGTGAGTGTTGAACTCACCGGTAACAAAAAGAAAATCAGGGCAAAAAGAGAGATAGAGACAGGTAACGAAATCATGGAGATAAAACTCCCAGGCCTTGTTTCTTTGAGTAAAGGACCAATGATAAGGAGTGTATCTTCATTTAAAGAAATCCTCGATGCACGAAAAAAGGAGCTCCGTGTCGCTACTGCCTCTGACCTTAATATAGACGAGAACGAACTTGGTCTTGGAGGCTCACTCACCCAGGTTGTAAAGATATTTCCGCCACAAGTCAAAAAAACTGGAAAGCTTGTTGACGGTAGCGAACCACAGGGTGCAGCAAAGAAACTGATCGGGTTTCTTAGGGAAAGGAAGTTTGTTTGAAGGTGAAAGTTCACCGTTCACCGTTTTCCGTTCAACGATAAACAAAATTTGACAGTAAACGGTGAACGCTTTCATTTGAGAATATAATGCTTAAAATAGATACTGAAAAATGTACAGGGTGCAAAATCTGTGAGAAAGTGTGCCCTTTCGGTGCTATTGTTGTTGTTGATAATATAGCCCAGATTCAAGACAATTGCACCCTCTGCGGGGCATGTGTAAATAGTTGTCCAGTAGAGGCTCTTTCAATTGAAAGGAAACCCGTTCCAAAAGAAGAACTGGACAAATTTTCAGGCATTTTTATCTGGGGAGAATGTGAGGAAAAGAACGAAAGGATTGTACCAAAAAAAGTGGTTAGAGAGCTCCTCGCCCAGGGACGAAAACTTGCCGATAGACTTGACCAAGACCTAACAGTAGTGTTTCTAGGTGACGGCAAGCTAACAGGGCTTGAGACACTAATTACCTACGGCGCAGACAGGATAATGAGGTGTCAACATAAGCTTCTTGGCAACTTCACAACCGACAGCTTCACCAATGTGATATCTGCTGTTATCTCTAAGGAGAGGCCCTCTGTATTTCTCTTTGGAGCAACACCACATGGAAGAGAGCTTGCCCCAAGAGTGGCTGCGAGACTACACCTTGGACTTACTGCAGATTGTACTGGTCTGGAGATAGATGAAAAAGGAGAGCTTATCCAGACAAGGCCTGCCTTCGGTGGAAATATTATGGCATCAATAGTCTCCCCCTACACAAGACCCCAGATGGCAACTGTCAGACCAAATGTCTTTTCTTTTGTAGAACCTGATAACTCAAGAAAGGGGGAAATCCAAGACTTTGACGTAATACTCTCCCCATCTGCAATCAGAACGAAGGTAGTGGCTATGGAAAGACTCAGTGACGAAAGAGAGGTTAGCATTGAAGACGCTGACATTATTGTGTCAGCAGGCAAGGGATGCCAGAAAAAAGAAAACCTGAAACTCATTCAAGAGTTGGCAGACGCCCTTGGAGGCGTAACGGCTGGATCAAGGGCTATTGTTGAACTCGACTGGATACCTCATACCAAGCAGGTTGGACAATCAGGCCTGACTGTGGGGCCGCAACTTTACATAGCTGTTGGAATCAGCGGGGCTATTCAGCACCTTGTTGGGATGAGTTCAGCAAAAACCATCATTGCAATCAATAAAGACCCAGATGCACCCATATTCAAGGTTGCCGACCTTGGTATCGTTGGCGATGCCATGGACATTCTGCCAGTCCTCATCAGGGATCTAAAAAAATGAACAATGACTCCTGGCATCTTAATCGGACATGCAACTGGCAGAGGGGCGAGACTGTGACAGTCACATTGGCAAAAATGCGAGGTAGGTTTTTAAACTATCTCCTTCACCTCTATGCAGGAACTTTACCTTTAGCGGCATTCCAACCTTTATATCTTCGGGTTTGTTTGCATCCACTCCTTCAATGCGGGCATCCACTCTCGCCCCTTCTTCCAACTCCACAACCCCTGAGCAATAGGGGTGTTTCCGGTCATAACCCTCTGCAATCATAAAGGGTGGTCCCACACTTATACAGGTGAAGGCAGCGAGCCGCGCCTCCCCTTTCACCTCAACCCACTCCATGTCTGAACTATAGCAGCTTACGCAAATAGATCGGGGTGGAACAAAAAGGGCTCCGCACTTCTTGCACCGCGATCCCATAAGTCTCTCTTCGTTCAAGTACTGCTCATACGATATATCACTAAAAGGCCTTTCTTCCATTGGTCTATCTCCTTTCTAGAATGGTAAGCGTGCACGTCCCTCCAGTGCCTCCCAAATTGTGGGCTGCCCCGATTCGCAGATCTTTTTTTGGAACCTGCCTTTCACCCGCTTCACCTCTCAACTGCTTCCAAACTTCAAAGAGTTGGCCTACGCCTGTTGCCCCCACAGGATGCCCTTTACATTTAAGACCCCCGGAAGTGTTAATCGGCATTGGCCCATCTCTTCTTGTGAGCCCTTCTGCTACTGCCTTGTGGCCTTCGCCTGGTTTAAAGAATCCGAGATCTTCTATATGAATAAGCTCCGCTATTGAGAAACAATCGTGGACCTCAGAAAATTGAATATCTTCTGGCTTCAGTCCAGACATGCCGTAAGCCTCTTTTGCCGCATGTCTTGTGGCCTCAAAGTATGTGAGGTCATCACATGCATGTAAGCCTCTACCACTCCCTTGCCCTATTCCAATCACATATAGTGGGTCATCGGTAAAGTTTTTGGCTATTTCCTCTCCGACTAACAACATACAGGCTGCCCCATCACTAATAGGGCAGCAATCATAGAGGTGCATTGGCCATGCAACCACCGGGTTTGCCGCAGTGTCACGGAGAAAACTTTTCTCATCCTCCCAGTAGGGTACAGGTTTTCCCTTTTTTTTGGCACTTTCAATCTTTGCGTTCATCATATCTCGAATGGAAAATGGAAACTGCGCCTTTGGATTCAACGGGGCATTACTGTGGCTCTTTATGGTAATATTCATGAGATCTTCACGGGTGGCGCCATATTTTGCGAAATAGGCCGTCGCCAGGGCACCGAACACGCCCGGGAAGGTAAATCCCACTCTCCCCTCATAGGGAACTGTTGCCAAGGCCAAACCTTCGGCAACCTCCTCAGTGGTGCGTTTCGACATGTCTTCTACCCCAGCTGCCAACACAATATCATAAAATCCTGAGGCAATAGCGAAAACACCCTCCCTGAAGGCAAGGGCACTTGAGGCACATGCCCCCTCTGTTCTTGTTGCTGGCTTTGGTGCAAGGCCAATCAAATCGGATATTATCGGCCCCCAATGACCTTGGTGCACAAAAAAGTCGTTTGTAAAATTCCCCAAATAAAGGGCATCGATTTCACCAGGATCGAAGCCCTTATCCACTGAAGCAATCATTTCTCTGAAAGCCTCACCAAATAAATCTTTTGAGTCTTTGTCCTTAAACATAGCAAATTTCGACATCCCAGCGCCTACAACAGCCACGCCCCTTCCCAGTTTTCTCTTTTTCTGCATCTCCTACCTCCTACAATAGAATCTAATCAATGATAAAGGCGAAACTTTTTGCCCAACCCTAATAAACTCGTCAACTCTCCCGCAGCTCTGTCATTTTTTGTTCGCCTTTAAACTGTTCTATTAGTTCCCTTTATTCTATGACAATTTTTTTAACCCAGAATAGAGTTTGTTTTCTATCAGGAAATTCACTCAAAAACAATATAATTTCACTTCTGAGTATAACAGATGAGACTCGATCCTGTAATTTAAGTATGCGTTCACAGGTTCAGGGTTCACCGTTCAAGGTTATCTTCCTGTCTGTGCCTCGCACGCAGACAGGTCTTTTGTTGACCTTGTTTATATGCCCGCAAGTACTTGATGAAACTACTAATGACAGCGCGCTCTGTCAGAGTCCCATAGCTAAACAAAAATGCGTCCGGCCTGTCTGCCGTAATTCCAGCACAGGCAGGCATGATCATACATGTCTGGAAACTCAGCTTTCGTTATGTGTTGTTGATCCCACGCAACGTAGAGATCGCTCAGGGCTTCGGCCCAATACCGTTTAGAACACACGTATCAACGGTTCAGATTTTCCGTGAACCCTGAACCTCTGAACCCGTAAACGGTTACTAATTTAATTACATGGGCATTGCGGGCAGCAAACAACATTTTCTTTGGATCTACGATCCCCTGCTTTCATGAAATATCCAATAGATTGGTCCTCTCTGAAATTTTCTATTCAGCAAATGACCCCGACGCTTCGCTTCGGAGTTATACATGAAAGAAACTTATGAGTTTCATAACCGATTATTTTAATTGCTAATTTTTAATTGCTAATTGCTAATTTTAACTCGAGTTTCTTAGGAGCATCTGACTCCAAAGCTTTGCTTCGGAGTTATTCATGAAAGAAACTCTAATTTATCTTCCTTAATGTATTAGACAGGATAAACAGGATTGACACGATTTTTGTGGACAAAAACCCAATGCCGCCAAAGGCGGCAAGAGAAGGCTCCGGGGTCAAACCAGAGATGGTATTATGGCACTCCATAGAAAATGCACAACCCAGTTTCATCTCTCCCGCGTAGCGGGATTCTTCTTTCTCAGTTTCTTCAGGAAACTGAGAAAAAGAAAAGAAAATCCAATAGTTCAGGAAACTGAGAAAAAGAAAAGAAAATCCAATAGATCCAGTAAATCCTGTCAGATAAGAAAAAGACCATTGATAATCAAGTTTATTAGGAGAACAAAACATGAAATATCAAGAAATTATCGGTTTAATACAGAGACCTTCACTCTTGAATTAATCTTCTTCTGACCTACCTTTTAATTTTTAGGGTTGTGATATCCAGATGGTTTATGGAAGCGATATTTGGCTGTCTGATATGATTCATTCATAGGAAGTTTTTGCTGATAGCAAAGGCCTAAAGGTATTCTGCCAAAGAACGTAAGAAGAGTCAGAATAACTCCAATTGCGGATCTTTTTCCTTTATCCATTGAATAATCTCTTGGACAAATCGCTTGGCTGTTCTCAAGGCTTCCATAGTTTCCTTTTCCGTCAAATTATCCACCGGATCATAGGTGAAGAGATTTCGCCGTCTTCTCATCTGGTCAAATCTGCGAGTTAGAGTACGATACTTCTCACCCAGAACAAGGGTGGCAAATTCCACCGTGGTTCTATGCTGAGCCCCGTCATCTGGACGATATCCATGGAGGAGCATAATGGCCCTTCCTGTCCGAAGCATAGATAGGTAAGCAAAAGTATAGACCGCCTCTTCATCGATAGCTAAATTCTGTTCGGCCGTTCTTATATCCTTTGAAGCCCGAGAAAGTAAATTCCTTATTTGGCTAAAAGATTTTCTCTGTCTTTTAATCAATCCACTTTCCAGCCATTGATTTATCTTTTTTTCATAGATCATGTTCCTCACCAACAATGAAGACTTTTGGGTTTCTTACTACATCAATAATGAAAGTGTTTTTTGCCTCCTTTTTCCTCTTAAATTCTTCAGGAGTATAAACAACATAATTGATTTCCCGCCCTAATTTTTTTTCCATTTCCTGAACATTATTGAGCAGTTCATCCATATCTGGGTTCCCGATTAATAAAATATCGATATCAGAATTTCCTGTATCCTCACCACTGGCTACAGATCCATAGATAATGGCTACAGTAATGCTTTCTATTTCTTTCAGGCCTTCTCTCAGGATATACTCTATTCCTATAGTCTTCGAAACTATTTGCTTTAATTCCTCATAAAGAGGGAACGATGTATTTAATGAATAATAGGTAAGGTTTCCCACTTTTTCTCTGAAGAGAAGGCCTGCCTTGGACCATCTAAGGAGTTCTCTTCGGATATTTCCAACAGGTTCATGCAGCAACCTCTCAAGCTCTCTGAGGTAATACCGGCTATTGGTTTGAGAAAAATAGAGGCGAAAGACTTTTTGCCGCACCCTTGATGACAAAAGATTTGGAAGATCAAGCATTTTTGTATTCCTTTTTGAGTACAATTGTAATCAATCCTGACTACAAATGCAAACGCCGAAACGAAACTTCCCTTAAGACTGAGCAACAAAGGTGGCACCAGACGTCTTGCTACCAGATATAAACTCTATGGTGCCACTGTTATGCTGGGATCTCTTTTACACAACGAAATCCAAGCCAGTGGGCACCAACACCATCTCGGCTCTATCTATCCAGGGCAAGAGGCTTAAAACTCAATAGGTTAGGGTTTCACTATGACGTGACCCTGTCTATCCATCGGGCACACAATAGTGTCAGGAGGAGGTCCAGAGCCTAGTTTGGCACTTATATCCCAACGCTTTTCCAATATGACATTCCTTTGCTGAATTACGCTCCACAAAAGAATCGGGCCCAACCTTTGAGGCGAGTCTACCCACACCAGAAGAGTTCAAAAAACAGAAAATAGGCCAGGTTCTTTAAGTTTAGTGAAGAAGCGTAAACTTGCTGCAGCTAAAGGGGATTTCTCCTGTGTCCAGCTGAATAATAGAAATTTTAGAGCTTTGAGATCTATTTGTCAATGAACCCATTTTCCGAAGTCTTGTGGGGGCAAAAAGATAAGCAAAAACCGTTCCAGCTTTCGCTGAGGAAATCCCTGGCATCTCACCCACCACATTCTGTAGGTGATTTCTCACCCATCGGATTGCCGGTGTTTGGCGCTTGATGATTTATAATGAGTGAGAGGAACTCCGTCTTGGACAGAGCAAGATCAGGGAAAAGGTAGTTATGTGTCAATTTTCTATTATAGCCATGGTGCTGTAGGAGACGATTTTTCATTCGATTCTGTGGAGAAATTTAGCTTTGGAAATGATCATTTATTCGCCTTCGCCAGAATACCCTGCAGCTTGCTGGGGGGAGCTTCATTAACAGGTTTTCTGGACATCGGTTGATCGAGAGGGTGGGTATGTTGATACTGAAGAAGATCCACAAGGGACTGACTTGACTCGATTTGCGCCTCATCACCAACCTGCGCTTCAGTTGGCACAGTTAGGGATCTTCTCGGATGGCAGTACGTGACGCAGGTTATTGGATTCTATTGGGATTCAGCTCAACGAGACCTTGGTGAGAGGAATGTACTTCTCAGGAACTCAAGGGGCACGCGTACTGATCGGGAAGATGGAGTTGGAGCTCGCCTTAGGAAGCTAAGCTCATAGAGCAGTTAAACTGTGTTTATATAGTGATGGCTTTCTCCTGCCGGGCCGCCAGGGCGTGGGTTATCCGATCGATGACAACAGCCAGAAAAACAATACTAATCCCAGCCTCAAATCCCCTTCCAACCTCAATCCGGTTGATTGCCAGCAGAACTTCCAGACCCAGACCTCTGGCCCCAATCATGGAGGCAATAACTACCATGGCAAGCGCCATCATTGTTGTCTGATTAATGCCCACCATAATGGATGGGACAGCCAAAGGTATTTGAACATCAAACAGTATCTGCCTAGGGCTGGCGCCGAATGCTCGAGCTGCTTCGATAACATTTTGGGACACCTGTCGTATGCCTACATTGGTCAGGCGGATAACTGGCGGTACAGAATAGATCAACGTAGCGAATAGTGCAGGCACCTTGCCCAAACCGAATACCATAAGCGCGGGAATGAGATAAACGAAACTGGGCATCGTTTGCATAGCATCAAGTATAGGTCTGATAATTGACTCAGCTAAGTCGCTCCTCGCCATAACAATGCCAATAGGAATACCAACAGCCAGAGAAACAATAACAGCCGACGCGGTCAGCGCCAACGTCATCATAGAGAGCTCCCAATATCCAAAGCTCCCGATCAAGGCCAAAAGGGCTGTCATAATGAGGCCCATCCACCATTTGCGCATAATCCGCCAGCTCAAGATCCCCACCAGCAAAATCACCACCCACCAGGGTAACCACAGGAAAAAGCGTTCGATATACAGGAGCATCATCAGCAACACATGACCAATGGCATCAAACAGGCCGGCAAATTCAGAAAGCAGCCAGTCCATGAGTGCATCAACCCAGTCCGCCAGGGGTATCCTAAAAAATTCAGGGAAATTATTCATCCCCCTCCCCTTTATCCTGAACCATGTTCTCAAAAATAGAGCTGATTTGGACCTCTCCCAAAAACCTTCCCTGCTCATTTACCACGGCAATAGGATAATCTGCCTCTGCTGCAATGGGAAAGAGATCCTCAAGTACCACCTCAGAATCTGTAGTCGGGGGACTCGGTTCAAGTGCCTCCTTGAGCGAGGTGCCCTGGTTTTGAATGAGGTTTTTCAGGCGTTTCATGGTTATGAGCCCTAAAAACTGTCTATTCCTGCCTACCATAAAGGCGTAATCTTCTTTTGCGGCGCTCAGAACGTGTAGAGCAGCCTTTAGTCCCTGCCATTCATAGAGCAGGGCATCAGGTTCATTCATTATCCTTCCGGCTGTAAATACCTTGGCCGGCGATGCATCCTGCACAAATTCACGGACATAATCGTCAGCGGGTTTAGATATGACATCTTCCGGGACACCGATCTGGATAATCTCCCCATCCCTCATAATTGCAATACGGTCTCCCATCTTCAGTGCTTCATGAAGATCATGGGTCACAAATACAATCGTTTTTCGTACCTTATCCTGAAGTTCAATAAGCTCATCCTGCATCTCCCGGCGAATTAATGGATCCAACCCACTAAAAGGCTCGTCCATAAGGAGTATTTCCGGGTCTGTGGTCAGTGCCCTGGCAATGCCTACCCGTTGCTGCATGCCCCCACTGAGAGCACTGGGCATATACTGTTCCCATCCTGTCAATCCCACGGTTTCAATAGACCCCTGAGCCCGCTTATAGCATTCTTCCTTCGAAATGCCCTGTACCTTCAAACCATAGGCCACATTATCAAGGACGCTGCGGTGGGGAAAAAGGCCAAAATATTGAAAAACCATACCAGTTGTGTGACGGCGGAAATTCATAAGCTGCTTCTTGTCATATTGGCAAATATCTTCTCCGTGTATATAGATATTGCCACTTGTTGAATCAATAAGGCGAAGAAGCATTCGAATCAGCGTGGATTTTCCGCTCCCTGACAAACCCATAATAACGAAAAACTCACCCTCTTT
>JAFDDT010000042.1 GCA_019310725.1 Deltaproteobacteria bacterium
GAGGCTCATAAGTGAAGGGGCCAAGGGTCTCATCCATGGCAATCGAGGAAGACCATCACTGAGGGCCCTGAGCCCTGAGCTTGCCGAAACGATACTTGATCTTTCCCTCAGCAAATATACCAATTTCAATGATACTCATTTTACTGAAAAGCTGAGGGAAGAAGAAGGGATCACCGTAGGCCGGGATACCGTGAGAAGACTGAGACGCACCAACGGGATTAAACCCAAAAGGAGACGGAGAGCAAAAAGGCACTTCAAGAGGAGAACCCGCAGCCCGCAAGAAGGCATGATGGTGCTATGGGATGACAGCCATATACGATGCTACAGGAAGACTACTTGATGCCTTCTTTCTCCCCTACGAGTGCTCCTTTGGGTACCTGAAGCTCTTAGAGCACGTAGTCAACCAATACGGTATACCTGCCTTAAAGAGAAATGACGATAACTGGACACTAGAGGAACAGCTTAAAGGGGAGCAGGATCCTACACAGGTGGGAGATGCCCTGAAGTCTTTGGGGATAACCCCCATCTTTGCCCTCACCCCCCAGGCCAAGGGACGGGTTGAGAGACTCTTTGGGGCACTCCAGGATCGGCTTATCGCCGAGATGGGGCTCAGGAACATTAAAGAGATGGCAGTGGCAAATATGTTTCTCACCGGCCACTTCATTGCCGACTACAATCGCCGATTTGCGATAGATCCTGAGGTATCGCAACCAGCATGGAGAAAGGTATCCAGGAATGTGGATATTAAAAGAATCATAAGCTTTCGCTACCAACGGGTTGTAGGTAACGATAAGGTTCGTCAGCTCTTGGATGGAAGTTGGAGAGTGTACTACAAAGACAAGCCCATAGCCCACACACATCCAACTCCATTAAAAGAACCAATCAGGGCCAAGCCTAGGAGAAAATCGCACATAAGAGCAAGCTCTGAGGAGAGATGGGTATACATGGCTTCAGCGGCTTAAAGGGGACATTTTCATTGCGCAGTTAAGGGGACATATTGACAAAGGTTAAACAGGAATAGAAAAACTGAGAGCTCACAGGGGGAGCATCCTGCTCCCAGCAGGATTTGAGGAACACTTTTTTACCCATTTCTGCTCAAGGCAGTTTTGGGTAAATTCTACATTTCACTAATATGCATAATTCTAAAGGCTTTTTATCTCTCACAGAAGTCGCAGAGTTTCAGAGTTTTATTGAGCCGAATCCTTGAAGGGGAGGATTCATCTCAAACCACAGCGCTTCGCGCAGGGTTTGTTCACTCACCAGCGAATAGGTCAAGTCTGCGCTTGGCTCTTTTGCCAATAGACAACTTGGTTCTCTAGTCCTGGCTTAACTTCCCCTTGACTTATGGCCATATTTGGCCTTGGGTTCCTTGACCTCAAAGCCTATTTCCTTCCTTGGCTTCTCAGGTGGAGGCAGGAGAAGCGGAATGCTTCCATGACAGATTTTGTTCAATAATCAAAACGCTACCTCTCTGAGTGAGAAATGGGCTCTTAGTATTCATTTCGCCTGATCTTACATCCAATCGCCTTGAGATTAGGCGTTCCGAATTCCTTTCCGAGTTCTGTAGTAGAGGTGAGGATATTAAGATTGGACTTTTTCCATTCATACTGCTCTTCCTGCCTTGCCTCAGGGAACCACCATCCATGTGAGGCATTTATCACCCTTTTGTCAACAATATCTGTAAGATGGGCAATCTGGGTTATAGCACCGAACTTTGTTTCAATAATCACTTCATCTCCATCCCGAATGCCGTTTTGTGCTGCGGTCTCAGGATGAATTTCAACCTTTGGGTCCGGTCTTTTTTCCCTGAGTTTTTTAATCCACCGGTAGGATGAATGGAGGTAATACTGGCTCTTGGAGCTGGTTAATACCAGGGGATAATCTGGATCATCCTCCTGTGGAAGGCCCTGAAATCGAGGTAATGGTGATAGGCTGAATTTTTCGGCCTGACTCAATCTTAGTTCCACCTTGCCGGTGGGGGTGCGAAACCCCTTTTGTTCGTAAAGCTTGAAGCTTTCAGGGCCTCTCAAATAACGCTTGTCAACGAACTGGCTGTAGGTGAGGCCACTTGGGCCAACAACATCTTCCAGAAACTGGTGGTAGTCATCATGCCAGTATTCTTTGGGAGAGATGAGCTTACCCAGTTCGTTCAATATCTTTATGTCGGGCCAGCATTCTTCCGGGGGGTCAATCAATTTGGGCCGGGCCAGGATAAAGCCGTGACCGAGCCCGTAGTGGCCGATATCGTCTATTTCAAATTGGGTTGCAGCGGGGAGGACAATATCGGCAATAGCGGCTGTCGGGGTCATAAAGACATCAGCGGCTGCTATGAAATCCAGGCTCATGAATGCCTTATATGTCTGGCGGCTGTCTGCATAGGACAGCATGGGATTTGCGCACATGGAGTAGAATCCCTTTACCGGATATGGTGTTCCCTCAAGAATTGCCCTTTTGAAAAAGGCTGCCGGGACGGTCATCAACCGGGGTATAACCCCATGATAGGCGCTGATCATCTCCTTTCGCTTGTTTGGAATGAGATCTGCCCGGACAAATGCCCCTAAACGCATGATATCCGGCTCTTTGGCGTGCACATTGCCACCGGGGACATCCAGATTACCGCAAATAGCCATCAAGCAGATCAGTGCCCGTGTTATGTCAAATGTATGAATGTTGTGTTCAATGGGGTTTCCCCACTGGATGAGAGCTGGCTTTGACTGTGCATATAGTCTTGCTGTTTCTCGAATCAGATCAGGGGGTACCCAGGTTATCTCCGAGACCTCTTCCGGGGTATATTTCTTGACGTGATCTGCAAGATGATCAAAACCATAGGTCCAGTTTTCAACAAAATCCCTATCGTACAGGGATTCCTGGATGATGACATGCAGAAGGCCCAGCGCAAGGGCGTGGTCAGTGCCGGGCTTTAACTGCAGCCATCCCTTGGATTTTTTGACCAAGTCTATCTTTCTGGGATCAATAACTATCAGATCGGTTCCGCTATTTATCTGTTTCAGGAGCATGCTGGATATCTCCCCTTCCTCGTTGGTAGAGGTGATATTGCTTGCCCATAAAAGGATGAGCCTGCTTGGATGATGCAGGTCTGCAACCGGATAAAAGCCGCAGGTATGCACGCCGGTTATCTCGCGCGGGGCATGGCAAACGTCCTGGGATCCAACAACGTTGGGAGATCCAAAGATATTTGCCAGACGGATCAAAACAAAGTGTTCCAACCCCTTAGGCATCCCAGCACCAAAGGCAACCCCCTTTGCGCCGTATCTTTCTTTTATTTTCTTGAAATTTTCAGCAATCTCGTTTAGAGCCTGTTTCCAGGAAATTCTTTTCCATTTCCCCTGCCCGCGTTTTCCCGCTCTTTTCAAAGGATGTTTAAGGCGGTCAGGATGGGTAAGACGGTCAGGTGATGCAATTGCTTTGGCACATATGTAACCCTTGTTTAAAAAGCCATTGGGATCTCCTCTGACAGCAACAATCTTATTATCTTTAAGACCTACCAGCAGGGCACATCCGCCATGGTCCATTCTCGCACAGTGTGTTTTTACCCACCTGATATCATCGTCCATCTATGATCCCCTTTCTCTTTTAGATAAGGTTGTTGGTAAGGGCATTCCTGAAAAAGCTCAGCAAGTATGACCGCTATGATACAATACTAACACAACGAGGGGTGAACTTACTTGCGATGGGTTGTGCAAATTCCTATGTGGAGTTGGTTTTTGTATAAGGATAATGTGAGTTGGGGGGTCAAGAAATCTTCTTTATGAACCGCTGGATACGTTCCAGGGCCTCCTTCAGAATCTCTTGCTTAACCGTGAATGCTATGCGCAAACAACCCTTTCCAGCAGGCCCAAAGGCCTCTCCAGGAATCACAACGACCTGTTCCTCCTTCAATAAATCAAGAGCAAACTGCCGGCTGTCGTGTGTGATTTGACTGATATCCGGGAAAATGTAAAAGGTACCTCGAGGTTTATGCACCTTTACGCCAGGGAGTTCTTCCAGTGCTTCATAGGTCTGGTTGCGGCGCACGCGAAATTCTTCAACCATCGCATCTATGACATCTGCATGAAGCTGTAGGGCTGCCAGGCCAGCGCGCTGGGAAACCGACGGGGCGCAAGATGTGGTGGAACTTACCACCTTGATCATAGAGCCAATAAGCCATTCAGGTCCAAAGGCATATCCTATGCGCCAGCCGGTCATGGCAAAGGACTTGGAGAAGGAATGGACCACGACGGTCCGTTCCTTCATGCCCGGACGGGTTCGGATAGAGTCATGAGTGAGCCCGTCAAAAAGAAGCCTTTCATAAACCTCGTCGCTCAATACCAATAGATCGTGTTCCAGTACGACACGGGCAATGTTATCCAGTATCTCGCCAGGTATGACAGCTCCTGTTGGGTTGTTTGGGGAATTCAAGAGCAAGGCCTTGGTGTTTGGTGTAATTGCCGCTTCCAGGTCTTCGGGCGTTGGCACAAAACCGTTTTCAAAGCGGGTCTGAACAGGGACAGCTTTTCCTCCCACCCATTCAATATGGTGTCGATAGGGTGGAAAGTATGGTTCCGGTATAAGGACTTCTTCCCCTGGGTTGAGCACCGTGCGAAAGAAAGATGTCAGGCCTCCAACCCCCCCGGTAGTTACGACAATCTGACCAGTGGAAAAACCCTCCCCAAGTCGCTCATGCAGATAGGCCTTAATTGCCTCGAGTAATTCCGGATCGCCCTGCGATTGGGTGTAGTGGGTTGCGCCTTGGAGTGCATCTTGAAGGGCCTGATTGGATATCTGTTCAGGAGTGTTGAAGTCCGGTTCGCCGATGCCCAGGGAAATGTAACTCTCATACTCGGCGGCGCGTTGCCACATCTCTCGAATACCGGAAAGGGGGATCTGGCTAACAGCAGTTGCAATTTTCGACTCCATAATACATGCACATGTATCAGAACTTTCTGAATCGTGTCAACATAAAAAAAGGCAACCCTGAACGCTGAACCCACAATCCCGATTTCATCGGGAAACCCTGAACCCGTAAACGGTTACGATTAGTTCTATTGGTTCAGCAAATCAAGCAATTGGACGAATTGAACCAATGAAACACTGCTCTTTTTCTATTCCATCATAGCGCTGATCTTGTCAACATAGCCTAATGTTTCTCGATGGCGCCAGCCACGAACATTTGGTGCCACTGATTTTATGTTATGCCAGAGATTCTCGTTGAGCCCGCTCTTTTTGCATACATTCTGGGCCTTTACAATATTTCTAAAACCCGCATTATAGCTGGCAAAGGTAAAACTCATCTTGTCCTCAAAGGGCCTTTCGGCCTTCCATTTTCGATACAAGTGGTTATCGTAGTAAATGCCTGCGGCTATGTTCCAGCGTGGTTGATTGATATCAACAAAGGAGGGATTCTTCTTCTTGATTTCATGGAAGGTTTTTGGCATCAGTTGCATAATTCCTTTGGCGTTAACCCAACTCTTGGCATCTTCCTTCAAATTTGATTCGGCTATGGCCTGGGCTTTAAACCATTTCCAATCAAATCCGGCCCCAAAATATCTTTTGGTATATTTCCTAAAATAACCGTCATATTTGGTTGCCCACTTCTTTGAGGTTACTTTAGGGAAATTCTGAGCATTTGCACTGGGTGTTGCAAAAAAGATCCCTAAAGCAATCATTACAGCCTGTAGCACATGGTATCGGATTTCCATGTATACCCTGGTATCCCTTTCAAATTTTGTTCAAAAGTGCAAGGCCAAATTTTTTCATAACATTTCCTGTAAATATATCTACCATTGAAAAGAGGTTGAAGCAACTCTCTTTTCTCATAAGTGGTTTGGCCAGGCGAAGTTTCAGTGATATAAGAAGAGGGGATTTAATGGCAGATAGGTTTTTGTTTTTTGGTTTGTCGGTCAATTTTGTGGGGTTAAAAAAATGTTGAAAATTGTGAGAAAAAGGTATAATAGAAAAATCACAGATTGAAGAATTTTGGATTGACCGTTTTGGAAAGGATGAATCATCAAGAGTTTCAAGGACTATTAAAGCTCTGGTAGAGAGTTTAATGGTCTTTTTTTTGCCAAACCGACCATTCTAACGGTTTGGAAAATTTTATTGAAGGAGGGAAGCGCTATGGCAGAAGGAACCGTAAAATGGTTCAGTGAAAAAAAGGGCTATGGTTTTATCAACCAGGATGAAGGTGACGATCTTTTCGTACACTATACTAGCATAAAGGGATTTGGATTCAGGAGCCTGTATGAAGGCCAGAGAGTACGATTTGAGATTGAGACAAGCCCAAAAGGGGACAAAGCCAAGGATGTAGAGATACTATAACAAAATAAGCTTTCAACAAGGCGGCACCTGGAAAAACAGTGCCACCTTTTGTTTTTGGATGCAGATAGAGGTTGTTTCCAAAATCCTTTTTCGCTGAGTCTAAAACGTTTCTTGATCCCGCCTATCTTTAGGCGGGACTCCAGGCGATGTCAACACTCGCCTTTAGGGGTCAAACAGTTGACATCGCTTTCAATTAAGGCCCAGCCCAATAACCAGGCCAATTGCAACCCCAACACCGATAAAGATTCCCATTACAACCAGTCCGACTGCCCTGTTATCTTTGGCCAGCTCATCTGAAGTGTTAAACTTGGTAAATCTGTCAAACCATATGTAGCCCAAATACATAAATAGTAATGTTAGTAGCCCACCTATTATAGAATAGACAAAATTTACAATCATTGCTGTTAGCTGCATGGTTCAACTCCTTATAGTTAGGTTTGGTTATCTGAGCTTGTTGGATATGCCTTCATCAAAATTCAATGTGGTGAAAGCGCATTCCTTGATTTTAGTTCAATTTAGGCACTTTTAGGGGCTCTCAGGTTGTCCGGTTCAAGGTTCAAACTTCACAGTTAATGATTTGGAGTATCGTAAGAATCGGATGAATTCTGTATTCGATTCGGAATCGAAACCTTATAGAAAACCCTGAACCTCTGAACCTGGGTAGTTACCATCTCTTATTATATGTTTCGGGTGTCTTTTGATATTATCTAGATGCACAAATTATGTCAATAATGTTATGTGTCAGTAGTGGCGATCCATTCCTGTGCTCGCTTGAAGAAATGGATACATTGCCTGGTTAAGACTCGGCAGATAAATTGCCTTGACATCTGCATCAGAGGCGAAATAATTGAGTATATTGTGGTGGATTTCTTGGCTGATATCCGTAGAAACCCGAAGGGATCGCAGTGATACCAAAGAAGAGAACGATTTTGATCTTCATGATTGTTTCTGGGCTCCTCTTGGCCTTGGTGAACCTATCCGAGGGAAAGGCGAAGACCCTCTTTGTTGGCTTCAAGCAGGGGAAAAAATCAAATTCGGTGCCTGAAGGGTGGGAAGTTATCAGCTATTTCAGAACGGTAAAGAATAAGCTATCTCTGAGTAAGGAAGGTAAACGGACCGTTCTCAAGGTAAAAAGCGTTGGTAGTGCCTCGGGCCTCTTAAAGAGGCTCGATGTTGACCTGAAAGCATTTCCTTCTCTTGTGTGGCGCTGGAAGATCAATAGGGTTATAGGGATGGCAATCGAAAGCCGCAAGGACAGGAATGATGCTGCTGCTCGGATCAGGGTTATATTTGGAACGGCGGCGCCAGCCCCTTCGCAGAAAAAACCACCAGAGATTCCAGACTTTTTCAAATCTTTCGGATTTAAAATGGGGGGAAAGGAACCGCGTGGCTTTAAGATCGACTATATCTGGGGAAATACTATCTCCAAGGGGGAGGTTCTCGACTTTCCTGGCTCAAGAAATCACAAAATGGTAATTGTTCAAAGCGGAAACAAAAAGGCAAACAGGTGGGTATGGGAGGAACGCAATCTCGCTGAAGACTTCCAGCAATGTTTCAGGAGTGCTCCCCCTCACCTCATAGGGATTGTTGTTCTAACAGATACCAATCAGACAAACGAGGGAGTCATAGCCCACTACAGCAGCATCATTTTGATGAGTAAATAACTTCGCCAGGTTTTGTAGCGTCGGATCTCGCCAAGCTCAATCTTTTGTGATTCAAGCCTTCCATCGAGGCAAAAGACCACCGCAAAGACACAAAATATCCATTCACGCTACTACACAGCGAGTTACTTCAATGGCATGGGGTGTTCCATGCCATTGAAGCTAGAGAACAAGAGCAGGCTACAGCCTACTTTACTTATTCAAGATACCTGTCACGCGGCCATTCCGTGATGAGCTTGTCTACTTCCTCTTTCTTGGAGCGGTAGCCCGTGAAATAGAAGATACTGCCAACTGCCAGCCATATAGCTGAGTAGAGCAGGGCCTTAGGACCTTGGTAGACCAGCAGGGCAACAGAGATAATGATACCTGCCACAGGCACTATGGCCTTCCATCCGTTCAGCTTGAAGGGAGCTTTATCGAAGAGCTCAGACTGTGTTTTTGGTGCCATAAGAACCGCTACGTGGGTTATGATCCAGTTATAAAGGAACATAGCCACAACGATTTCGGCTACCAATTGTATCGTTCCTGAAATAATGAGAAAAACTGTCATGGCGGCCGTAAGGATCAATGCATTACCCGGTACCCCGAAACTATTGATAGAGGCAAATGCCTTGGGAAGTATCTTGTCGCGGGATGTTCCAAAAAGGATTCGTGTTCCAACGGTTTGTTCGGCATTATGGGAGGATAAAATGGCAGCCCATGCAACCAGGATAACAAAGGTCACCCCAAAAGCCCCCATATATTTGCCGGCAACCGTTGCATAAGGAGCATCAGATGCAGCGAAATCGGTCCAGGGAATAACACCGGTTGATACGAACGCGGAGCCAACGTATAGGATTGCTGGCACAACAATTCCCAGGCTAACTCCCCATGTGATTGTTCGAGCCGGGTTCTTGGCTTCTTCACCCAGATCGGCAGCCAGGGTCAGTCCAGCATAGGCGAAGATAAGGAGGGATGCACCTTTCCAAATTCCTGAAAATCCCTTGGGCGCAGCCATGCCTAGGTATTCAGCATTCAAATGCGGCAGGCCGAGAATAATATAGATCACCAGGCCGGCAACCATGAAAAGAAACAGGATGTTTTGAATTACCTTAACGGTTCTGATCCCCAGCCAGTTAATAATAAAGAATACAACGGTAACGATAACCGCCCCTACAGCAATATTGAGCTTTGTCTCAAGCCCCGGAAGCGCATTCACATACATGATAAAGGCCTTTGCCGTAATCGCCACAGGACCTATGAGCGCCATCCACATTGCCCACCCAGACAAAAATCCTGCATAGTGCGACACAACCCGTGTGGGATAGACATAGCTCTCCCCGCCTTCCACAGGATACATTAGATTAAGCATAATGGTGCTCAAACCAACCAGTATGACCGGAACAGCTCCGATGGCATAAGATACATAGGTATAGGCACCTGCATATTTTGCGGCAATTCCGGTGATAACGAATACACCAGCGCCGATGACAATACCAGCAGTGATCGCGGTTACACTCAGAACACCAAGTTCCTGCCTCAAATGTTTTTCGCCGTTTGCCATATGACTCTTCCTCCTTTCTAAAGAAATACCTGGGGTTTTTGTTTATGGTACCTCAACAATCATTCCGGTGTGTAAAGGTGAAAAGCGATCGTTAAAGGTATTGTAAAGCTCTACTTGCGCCTCAAAACCTGTACAATGACCGGCATAGATCCAGTCTGGATCAAATTGTTTTAGCGCCTGGGCAGTCTTTTTGATCCTGATCTCAGCAGCTCCTATAGCCTCAATGAGGTGAAAACCGCCAATGATTCCATGGATCTTCTCTGTTTTGGTTAACTTGACCGCCTGTTTGGTAATATTCACAATCCCAGCATGACTGCATCCAGTGACAATAACCACCCCCTTTCCTTTAACATTTGCAACAAGAGATATGTCATCAAGCATCAGATCTGGCTTAACCTGGTTGTTTTCTATTGTAGAGAGGCTTATGCCCGCTTCTTCAAAATCGGTTGCCCGTTCGACTTGGCCGGTTGTAATAAGCCCTGGCATTATTTCCAAGGGATCTTTGGTTAAATAGAGGGTACCACCTGAACCTTCAATATTTGCCTTTTTATCCTCACCCATAACTCCAACATGTCTCAAATAGGGATCGGTAATAAAATTCAGACGAAAAATATCGGGATGGGCTATAACAGGAAGGTCATTTTTTCCGATTTCCCTGAGTACTTTGGCCAGACCCTGAGTATGGTCATAGTGGCAATGCGTCAGAACAACCATATCGATGCACGATAAAGAAATATCCATCATGTTCGCATTTTCGAGGAGAGCGGAAGGATTTTGTGCGACATCAACAAGGACATTTCTTATGGTACCATCTCTTTCCGCGGTAACGAGAAAGGAGATACCATGCTGCCCCAGGTAAGGGGATTCGTAAAGCACACTATCTTCTGCAAGTGTGGTGATTTTTATTCCGTTCAATTCCCCGGTCTTGGGCACACGTCACCTCAAAAAGACTGTTGGCGATTGGCAATGGCTTCTGTCGTGTGGAAATGTAATGTTAGGAGGAACGTTGGAAAGAGGTATCTGATTGCCTGTGCCGAAATGGATTCCATAAATGATACCAGGAAAAAATCAAATATTGCGAGCTTAGAGACAACGTCACATAATGTCAAGAAAAAATACACCTTTTGCGAATTTTTGTGCGCTGTTACCTTATCCCATATCTCTCCTAGCCAATAATCGGGAGTGATGCTGGTAAGGGGAGGGGTTTCCAAAATCAGAAACCCATTTCAGGTCTGCCCCAGCGCAGAAGGCTCTGCCCTCTCCCGTAATGATTACTCCGCGCACGCGTTTGTCCATAGCAAGACCGATAAGTTTCTCTGCCAGATTCTGAATCATAGTCAGGCCGAATGCATTAAAGACCTTGGGTCGGTTCAGTGTGACTCTTGCAATTCCTTCGATAACATCTAATTTCACCAGATTCTGCATCTTTAATCTCCTTTGAATTATAAGGTGTCAACCTATTGAGCCAGCTACCCTGCGGAACGAAATATCAAGTGAATGGTATCCACATTTGCATCTCGGTGATTTGCTTTCAATGACTATTATAGATGATTTTATATTGATCTCACGTCAAATCTAATGAATACTGAATAGCTGTGTCTGTAGACAGCCAAAACAAATTGTTTTTGTAACTTTCATGTGTGAGGAGGTATGTAAAAGTTTACCAAAAAAGTAGAATTTGATTTCTCAAAAACCTGGTATTTTATTACATATAGCAACGTGAGTTTTCTGGAAGGTTACGTAACTGGTTGAGATCTAATGCAATTTTCAATGGTCTGATATTGCATGATTCTTGCATGATATTAAGCACAGCATTTTATTGTTTGCATTGGACCTAACGGAGAAGGGTCTAGGATGGTCATGATGTCTTTTCTTCCGTTCCAACGCTCAATTAGGACCGGTTAATGGCAGGATCATGTTGTGCTCCTTTTTGAGTCGCCTTTTTTTGAAATCCAAAAATTATTCAAGACCAAATTACATATTCTATTATTGAAATTACTTTTTTTTATTGGAGTTGACTGCTTTGGCTCTAATATGATACCTGCCTTAAGGAGTCAAGCTGACCCAAAGTTTCCGGAGCACTTTGTGTGACCTGACAGACAAAAATTGCTAATTCTGGGAGTATTACACATGTTTGTTGTAGGCGAAATATACAGGCGTCGTGATCTCCACGAACTGTTCGGTGGCCAACGGCAGGGCGGAATAAGCACGCCTTCCGGTCAAAATTTTATCATGCTTTTTACCGGAAACCAGGGAAAGCAATATGGCTATAATCATGGGTGGTCTGAAGAGGGATTTTATCTTTACACTGGTGTCGGTCAACAGGGGGATATGGCATTTAAGCGGGGAAACTCAGCAATCCTCAAGCACGCAGCGAATGGTAAAGATATTTACCTTTTTGAGAATGACAGCAATGGCAATGTTCGCTACGTAGGTGAAATGGTCTGCACAGGGTTTCGTGAAGTGCGAGGGCCGGACATCGATGGAAATGACCGCCGGGTAATAGTGTTTGAGCTGACATCCGCTGATGCCTTTGATGGTGCAGTTGAAGTGGATGATGAAGATGAACGGATGTGGAAGGAGCCTCTCGGCAAGCTTCGAAAACAGGCGACCGCCTCGTATATGTCAAAAAAAATTCCTTCAGAAAGAAGAACCCTTGCGATATCGAGAAGTAAGGCCATAAGGGTCTATGCGTTGAAACGAGCCAATGGTGTGTGCGAGGCGTGCGGAAAGAATGGCCCTTTCAGGACCAGTTCAGGTCGACCCTACCTTGAAACCCACCATTTACGTCGTTTGTGTGATGGTGGCCCGGATGATCCATTGTGGGTTATCGGCCTGTGCCCGAGCTGTCATAGGCGAGCCCATCATAGTGCAGATAAATCTGAGTTCAATCATCGGCTTGAACACATCGTTGAAAGGAAAGAGAGGCGAAGGGTCAAAGATCAAAGGAGCGGAATTGATCGGAGGAGCGGAAAAGATCGGAGGAGCGGAAAAGATCCAAGGAGTGGGAGAAATAGGAGAGAATAAGAGGGGCGGCAGATCATAGAGGCAGAGCCACTAAGGGTTTTACCTTGTTAACCTCTCTTGGCTCCTATCAATGCCGGAGATGAAATCACTCCGGCAATCAGACAGCTTCGATCGTGGATGGTGGTTTTCTGGTTATGTTATAGGTGACACTCACGACGCCGGGCGCCTCAGTGGTAATTCTATTCGCCAACCGATCCAGGACCTCATATGGAAGTCTTGTTGGTGAACCTATTTTCGCATCCGTACTCTCCCAGGATCTAATCTCTATCTGAAAACCATAATCTCTCCTTCCGTCACGTAATCCAGTAACCCTATCCTCGTGGAGAATAGCCAGATACTGAAATGCTCCACTGTGCGCGAGTTCTTCTTCAACAACCGTCGTGGCGCTTCTCACCAATCTTACTCTTTCGGGTGTAACCTCACCGATTACCCTGGCGGCTAGTGCTGGTCCTGGAAAAGGAGGCCGACTGTAGGTCTTTTCTGGCAACCCCAGGGCCTTACCAAGCTTTCTGATTGAAGATTTCCGAAGTTGAATCAAGGGCTCTATTACTCGGTAACCATAAGCTTCTTCTGGGTCTATTCCGAGCTGCTCAAGGATATTGTGCTGCCGTTTGATCCCGGCAACAGTTTCCTCGATATCCGTGTAGTTAGTGCCTTGTAGCAGATGCCTTGCACCTGTTTCTCTCACTAACTGGGCAAAGACATCTCTATAGAATGACCGGGTAATTGCCTGCCGTTTGTCTTCCGGGTCAGTTTGACCTTTTAAGGCATTGAAAAAGGTTTTCTGGGCATTGATCAGTTTGACAGGTACCCCAAGATCTTTGAACACAGAAACAATGTCTTCAGGCTCTTTTTCCCTCATCAGACCGCTGTCAATAAAATAGGTTTTGACGCTGTCACCCAATGCCCGATGAGCGAGCATGGTGACAACTGCCGAGTCAACACCTCCAGAAAGGGCATTGATAGCAATACCGTCATCAACTGCGGAGGAGATCTCCCGTACCTTTTCCGCTATGAATTTCTCAGTGTCTAATTCCTCAAGTGTAATTTCCTTGACATCCATAATACCTCCTTTCACGATACCGTAGGTTATGACACAGTGAATAGAGACGCTCGGCACATCTCTGTGGAGATTATCGTCCTTCCGTTGGTAGCGAGGGCAGATGAGCTTGTGATAGATTGAGGAACTCAATCACACCTGAACTCTTTACGAATCACCACAAGTACTGCAGGTTGAGGCGCTACACGTGCTGCAAGAAGAGCCATGTGAACTTGAGAACTCACCATCGCTCTTGTGGGAAAAGGCAGAAAGGAGTTTCATAATTCTATTGCCTTTGCAGGTAGGGCAAGATACCTCTTCGTTACCGAATACCAGGATTTCAAAATCCTTGTCACACTCTTTGCAATGATATTCAAATATAGGCATTTCAGATCCTCACTTACGACATTCCCATACACCAAATATAGGACCTGGTGCAACACTTATCGAGATTTTTTGGGTATTTTTTTTTGAGATATCGCCCGCCCGCTTCGCCTGAGCGGCTCGCGATGGGGGGCAGGCCTTTCAGAAACAGACATTACCTTCTTAAACCTCAATGCCTAAACTTTTGAACGTTACCAATTTCCTAGCTCACATCGAAGATCTTACCAGGGTTCAGGATCCCATTTGGATCAAAAGCGCTCTTTATTCTGCTCATAAGTTTCAAACCTGTCTGTGGTATCTCCATACCAATGTACGGTTTCTTGCTTATCCCCACTCCATGCTCACCTGAGATTGTGCCTTTAAGATCAATGACAAGCCTCAGTATCTCTTTCAAGGCCTTATCTGCTTTTACTGCTTCATCCTTTTCGTCTTTATTGAACATGATATTTACATGGATGTTCCCGTCCCCGGCATGTCCAAATGAAGGGATAGGCAAATCATGCTTCCTCCCGATATCGGAAAGGCGTGTAACAAAATCGGCAAGGCAGCTCCTCGGAACAACCACATCCTGGTTAATCTTGTTGGGTCTTAATTGTGGAAGGGATGGTGATAAATTTCTCCGTGCCTTCCAGAGATCCTCTGCCTCCCCTTTATCCCTGGCAAGGCGAAATTGGACTGCTCCCATTTTCTGGCAGAGTGCCTCTATTTTCCTTACATCTCTATCTATAAGGACTTGATCCCCATCCAGTTCTATCAAGAGGAGAGTCACATCACCTTTTGGAAGGTCAATGTTAAGCTGGTGTCTAACACAGTCCACTGATAGGCTATCCATGAACTCGATGGTCGTTGGGACAATCTTTTCCTTGATGATCGTGGATACGCACCGTGCGGCAGACAATATGTCAGGAAAAACAACCAGCATCGTTTTTTTCATCGCAGGTTTTGGGATAAGCCTGAGGGTGATCTCTGTGATGATTGCCAGGGTGCCCTCTGAGCCCACCATAAGTCTGGTAAGATCATAGCCAACAACGCCTTTGGCGGTCTGCACCCCCGTGGTGAGAATTTCACCAGTTGGCAGCACCACCTTTAGTGCAAGCACATAGTCCCTTGTTACCCCATATTTTACCGCCCTCAAACCGCCGGCACACTCTGCTACATTACCCCCTATGGTTGAAACATCCAGGCTCGCTGGATCAGGCGGGTAAAACAGGCCCCGTTTTTCCACCTCTTCCTGCAGATGGCCGGTTATTACGCCTGGTTCCACCTTTGCTATCAGATTATCTTCATCGATTACAAGAATCCGGTTGAATCTGTCCATTGCAACTACCAGCCCGCCTCGTACAGCAAGGGCGCCGCCACTCATACCACTCCCAGCTCCCCGCGGTACAACCGGAAATCTCTTCCTGTTGGCGAGCTGCAAGATTCGGGATATCTCCCCTGCATCTTTGGGAAAAGCCACCACATCAGGCATAAATTGGTGTTGAGTTCCATCGTGGGAGTATGGGAGCAGATCTTCTGTCTTGATGAGGATATTCTTTCCGCCAACGATATGAGTAAGCTTTGAGAAAACTGATTTGGAGATCATGAATCGCAGGGGGATCGGTTGTCTAGGGATCTTTTCAAGGTCATGCTATCTATATATTTGAGGTCACCGCCCAGGGGAATACCCAAGGCAATTCTTGTAATGCTTAAACCCCTTCCTTTCAAGAAATCAGTAAGATAGGAGGCTGTAGCCTCTCCTTCTACAGTTGGATTGAGGGCAAGTATAATTTCTCTGATCTCTTCCTTTTTCAACCGTGAAATAAGCTCAGAGATGCGCAGATCTTCAACACCAATGCCGTCCAAAGGGGAAAGAACTCCCTGAAGGATATGGTATCTGCCCCTAAAGGCCCCTGATTTCTCAATGGCCAATTGATCTCCAGGCCCCTCGATAACGCACAGAATGCCGTTTGCCCTTCTTTGATCGGTGCAAATGGGGCATGGGTCAGTATCCGTAAGGTTGAAGCAGACAGAGCAGAGCTTAATCTTTTCTTTTACGTCCAGGAGGCTCTGTGCCAGTCCCTCTGCGAGTTCCTTTGGACTTCTCAAAACGTACAGGGCTAATCTCTCTGCTGATTTCTTTCCAACGCCGGGAAATTTACTGAATTGTTCGATTAACCTTCCGAGTGATGGAGGATAAACGCCCATAATTCAATGTATCGGAATTTCTATAACTTGTTGAAATAACAGTATTTTTATATGGAACATGTTCCATGTAGGCCAGATGGGGTAATGGAATGGTGGAATATTGGAATATTGATTCTTAGTGTTCCAACATTCCATTATTCCAATTGTGAGCGAACCGAACTAAGTTCAGCTCTAGATTATGCCTGGTATCTTGACTCCACCAGTCAACTGGGTCATCTCCTCACTGACCATTTGTTTTGCTTGATACAGTGCATCGTTGACTGCGGCCAAAACAAGATCTTCTAACATTTCAACATCATCCGAATCCACTACCTCGGGATCGATCTTTATCGAAACGATTTCCTGTTTTCCATTTGCCACAACGGTTACCATTCCACCTCCGGCTGATGCCTCAACCGTCTTTTCACCTAACTCTTCTTGTAATTTTGCCATCTTCTCCTGAAGCTCTTGCGCCTTCTTTAGCAAATTACCCATATTGGGCAGCCCTTTCATCAACGTGACCTCCATATAAACCGTTAAACGGGTTGAAAGTTTTATCTGTGGCGAAAATGCATCGCCTGTTACTCGCCATTATAACCTATACACCTATCTGAAACGATGGAATAAGGGAGTTTTGGAGCAATGCAGACAATTGAAAACACAGAGATCCTATATGGCCCACTAATTGACCCAGCATGTATCGGAACTTCTATAACGTGTTGAAATAACAGTATTTTTATATGGAACATGTTCCATGTAGGCCAGATGGGGTAATGGAATGGTGGAATATTGGAATATTGATTCTTAGAAGGAATTGTCTCATTTCTTACCCAAATAGACGCATTGCTCCACTTTCCCATAACCCAATATTCCATTGTTCCAACATTCCATTATTCCAATTGTGAGCGAAGCGAACTAAGTTCCCCATCCATTATTCGAATCCAGCATAAGGCACCAAAGCGCGGCCTTCTGTTCAATAGGGATTGACGAAGAGGGCTTCTGGGGCAGTGAAGGGGGCCCTTTTCTACCGCAGCCCACTAATAATAGCATAAGTGGTATGAGAACAAGCAACCACAACACACTTCTCTTGGTCATGATCTTAGCTCTTCTCTTGCATGGTTCAGTGCCTTTCTAACTGCCTCTGACCCGGTGCCCCCATGAATATTTCTCCGCTCGATACACAGAGATGGATCCAGCCATCCGTACACACCATCGTCAATGAGGGGACTAAATCGTTTCATTTCAGCCAGGTCTAACTGGTGCAGTTCCTTGTTATTCTTTTGGGCGGACAGGATCATGTCCCCCACAAGGTGATGGGCCTGCCGGAATGTCATCCCCTTAGTAACAAGATAATCGGCCAGGTCTGTGGCAACCAGATATCCTTGCTCAACAGCCTTTTTGATGGTCTCTTTTTTGAAAGTTATCTCTTTGAGAAGGGGAGAAAGGATAGCGAGTGATTTTTCTACTGTATCGGCAGTATCAAGCAGTGGCTCCTTATCTTCTTGCATGTCCTTGTTATAGGCGAGGGGAAGCCCTTTCATGGTGGTAAGAAGGGAAATCAGGTTCCCATACACCCTTCCAGTTTTTCCCCTGACCAGCTCAGGAATATCAGGATTCTTCTTCTGGGGCATGATGCTGCTGCCGGTAGCAAAGGCATCAGAGATCTCGATAAAGTCAAATTCCTGGGTGGACCAAATAATCAGCTCTTCACAGAGACGGGAAAGGTGCATCATTAAGAGGGCTGAGGCAAAAATAAATTCAACCATAAAATCCCTGTCCGATACTGCATCCATACTGTTGGCAGTGATGCCTTGCATTTGCAGCTCTCTGCACAGGAATTCCCTATCCATATTCAAGGTTGCCCCTGCCAATGCTGCACTCCCCAAAGGAAGAACATTGGTTCTCCTTAAGGCTTCCTCATAACGGCTCGTGTCTCTCTTGAGCATCTCATAGTAAGCAAGCAGATGATGTGCCAGGAGGACCGGTTGAGCCCGCTGGAGATGGGTGTAGCCTGGGATAATCAGGTCGTGGTTTCTTTCTGCCAGTTCGATCAAGGATACCTGGAATTTGTTTATGAGGTGGATAATCTTGGTAATTGAATTTCGAACGGACAGTCTTGTATCAAGGGCTATTTGATCGTTTCTGCTTCTACCGGTATGGAGCTTTTCCCCTAAGGGACCAATCTTTTCTATGAGAGCGTTTTCAATATGGGTATGGATATCCTCCAGGCTTTCATCAAACTTGAGCTCCCCCCTCTCTATTTCACGGTGGATCTCTTCCAAGGCATTGAGGATGGCCGTAGATTCATCTTTACTGATCATGCCCTGTTTTCCGAGCATCTTGCAGTATGCCCTGCTCCCCTCGATATCCTCCCTGAAGAGTCTCTTGTCAAAATGTATGGAGGCATTAAAGCTATCTGCTCTTTCATCTGTGCCGGTGTTGAAGCGGCCTCCCCAGAGCTTGCCGCCCATATTATTTTTCCGTCTCATAAGTTTTGCGATTTTAGAACGCTGGATTCTCGCAGCTTCTCAATAAGTTCAGGTCCTGTCATTGCGAGCAAAGCGAAGCAATCTCCAATATCGCAATGAGATTGCCACGTCGCTCCGCTCGTTGCAATGGCCGTAAATGTCAACGGCAAAGAATCAGCCCGACTTCTTGGGAAGTTACGAATTCTTCTAATAGCAAATATGTCATCTGTGGTCAGGTCTCACATAGATTTCTTATTTCTCGCTTTCCCTGAATATCTGATCCAGGCAGTGAATGAGGAGGTCAATCTCTTCTTTCCCTATGATCAGAGGAGGGACAAACCTGAGTACTCTTTCCTGCACACAGTTAATCAAAAAACCCCTTTCCATGCAGGCAGTGACAAAAGGAGCACCCTCTGTATCTAATTCTACCCCAAGGATAAGACCTAATCCCCTGATATCCTTAATGATGCCGTGTTTTTGCTGAAGGGCTTTGAGCTCATCTTTGAGATAGTCTCCCATCACTCTGGCATTCTCAATCCAACCATCATTCAAAAGACTTTTTACAACGGCAGTGGCTCCTGCTGTAATAAGGGGTGTGCCCCCGAATGTGGTCGCATGACTTCCGGGACCAAATGCGTCGTTTAGTTCCTCCGTGGCCAGCATTGCACCTATGGGTATTCCATTACCCAGGGCCTTGGCCAGGGTTATGATATCGGGTGTTATTCCAAAATGCTGGTATGCAAAGAGCCGCCCTGTCCTTCCCATACCTACCTGTATCTCGTCCAAGATCAAGAGCATACCGTGCTCTGTGCAAATCTCTCTAACACCTTTTAGGTAATCAGGATCAGGTAAAACAACACCACCTTCACCCTGTATTGGCTCTAACATCACAGCACACACTGATTCATCTACGGACGATTCCAATTTTTCAAAATCATTAAAAGACACAAATCTAAAACCCTCGAGAAGAGGATCAAACCCAGTTCTGATCCTCTCCTGGCCGGTAGCCGACAGGGTGGCCATGGTGCGGCCGTGGAACGAGTTCTCCATGGTCATGATAATATATCTTTCGGAGCCAAATTTTTCCCTTGAGTAACGCCTGGCCAACTTTATGGCTGCCTCGTTAGCCTCTGCACCGCTGTTACAAAAAAATACCCTGTCAGCAAAGGAATTTTCTGCCAATATTTGGGCAAGCTCTGTCTGGGGCTCGGTATAGAAAAGGTTGGATACATGGACAAGTTTTTGCGACTGTTCGTATAGGGCCTTACTGAGTATAGGTGAACTATGTCCCAAGGAACAGACAGCAATACCTCCTACAAAGTCAAGGTACTCCTTGCCGTTTTCATCCCATACCCGGCATCCATCTCCCTTGACCAGGGTGATCGGAACGCGCTTGTATGTAGGAAACATATATCTGTCTGCCTTGTCTGTTGTATGCGAGGTCATGTTATAGTGAAATTTCAAAGTTAGCTAAAGTTGTGAATGGGATCCCAGGTAATCTATTGGCTTTGGGCACTTATTAATTAACTTCTTAAAAAGTTCGGCTGATTCCTTGCCGTTGACGTTTACGGTCATTGCAAGGAGCGGAGCGACGTGGCAATCTCATTGCGATATTAGACATTGCTCCGCTTTGCTCGCAATGACAGAACCCGAACTTATTGAGAAGTTATCTTATCAATTCAATACTATTTCAGTTCCAGTTCCCTCATCAGTAAATATCTCTAAGAGCAGTGCGTGCTCCTTTCTGCCATCAATAATATGAACCTTTTCCACTCCGCCCTTGAGGGCCTCAAAACTGCATTGAAGCTTTGGTATCATGCCCTCCTTGATAACACCACGAGCGATCATACGGTCGGCCTCGTCCATAGTAAGACTGCTAACGAGACTACCATTACTGTCAAGCACTCCGTCCACATCGGTCAACATGATAAGCTTTCTGGCCTTGAGAGATTTGGCAATATGACCAGCCACCAGATCAGCATTGATATTGTAGGTCTCATTGTCTTTGCCAATGCCAACAGGCGCAATCACAGGAGTAAACTGGTTATCAATGAGATTCATTATTATACGATTGTTGATGGAAACAACCTCGCCTACTAGACCAATGTCTACCATCTCCGGCGGGTTACCAGGTTTATCCCCTTGCTCATCAGGATTTGATAGGAGCTTAAGCTTTCTTGCGGTTATAAGATGGCCATCTTTGCCTGAGAGACCAACTGCCTGGCCACCGTGTTGATTTATGGTGGCTACAATCTCTTTGTTCACCTTACCGGCAAGAACCATTTCGACTACATCCATTGTCTTCTCATCAGTGATTCTGTGTCCTGCAACAAAATTCGATTTTATGGAGAGTTTGCTTAAGAATTTCCCTATCTGAGGCCCACCTCCGTGGATTACTACTGGGTTGAGACCAACGTATTTCATAAGAATGATATCCAGAGCAAAGCCTTTCTTCAGCTTGGCATCAACCATTGCATGACCGCCATACTTGATGACCATGGTCTGCCTGTCAAATTTCTTTATGTAGGGCAGGGCTTCAATCAGGATCCTTGCCCTATCCAGTCCGGTATTCATTGTATCCATTGTGTTTTTGTGCCTCAATCCCTCAATCCCTCAATCCCTCAATCCCTCAATCCCTCAATCCCTAAATTCACAATCCCTATAGAATATACCTGCTAAGGTTTCTATCTTCCAATATCTCGCTTAACTTCTGCCTTACATAGTCTCTGTCAATGGTTATTTCTTTTTCTTGAGTGTCTGGTGCATTGAAAGAGATATCATCCAACAGTGCTTCCATTACCGTATGCAGACGGCGTGCACCAATATTTTCCATGCTTTCATTGGCCGAAAATGCCATCTCTGCTATCTCTGATACGGCTGATTCAGTAAACTCTAGCGCTATTCCTTCAGTAGCTAACAAGGCCATGTATTGAGTTATCAAGGCATTTTGGGGCTCTGTCAGTATCCTGACGAAATCCTGTTGTGTCAGGGGGTTGAGTTCTACCCTGATGGGAAAACGACCCTGAAGTTCAGGCAAAAGGTCAGAGGGTTTGCTTCCGTGGAAGGCTCCGGATGCAATGAATAATATATGATCTGTCTTTACCATGCCGTATTTTGTAAGCACTGTTGATCCCTCTACAATGGGAAGGAGATCCCTTTGCACCCCCTCCCTCGATACATCAGGGCCAGCTCCTGACTCGGTGCCCACTATTTTGTCCAGCTCGTCTAAAAATATAATCCCGTTTTGCTCGGTCCGACGTATAGCCTCTTCAATAACCTTATCAAAATCAATCAACTTTTGTGATTCCTGCTGCGTTAGTATCTCTACTGCCTCTTTTACCTTCACTCTCTTTTTCTTGGTCTTGGATGGGAGAATTTGCCCGAAGATCTCTTTCACATTCATATCAAGCTCTTCTAACCCGGAACCGGAGAATATCTCTACAAGAGGAAAAGACTTATCAGTTACCTCCAGCTCAACATACCTTTCATCCAACTTGCCATTCCTTAAGAGCCGCCTCAGTTTCTCCCTGGTAGAGTCAGCGTCAGTAGGTTCGCTTCTCACTACCTCCAGCATTCCTTCCCTTTTTTCCCCGGAGTCTTTCTCAATTTCCTTTTTTGGCTTAGGAAGAAGGATATCCAGCAATTTATCTTCTGCTAACTCCATTGCCTTGGTCTTGACCTTTTCTTGTTCTTGCTGTTTGGCCATATTCACGCCCAACTCGATCAAGTCCCTTATCATGCTCTCTACGTCTCTGCCCACATAACCAACTTCAGTAAACTTGGAGGCTTCTATCTTCAAGAAGGGAGAATTTGCTAACCTGGCAAGGCGTCTCGCTATCTCTGTTTTTCCAACACCAGTAGGGCCTATCATAATAATATTCTTAGGGGCTATTTCATCTCTGAGCTCTTGCGGGACCTGTTGTCTGCGCCATCTGTTCCTGAGGGCGATAGCCACCGAGCGTTTTGCATTGTCTTGGCCAACTATATATTTATCGAGTTCTAAGACGATCTCTCTTGGCGTAAAGACCTTCATCTCTTTTTTTGTTATATCAATTTCTTCCATTTGATCTCCATATGAGCCGCAAAGGGCCGCAGTAGAGGAATAGCGATTTACTATTACATGCTTTTTTTCCGCGCGGACAGCGTTTTGATTTCAAACTCCTCATTGGTGTAGAGACAGATAGAAGCTGCAATTTTCATTGATTCAAGTGCCATAGCTTCGGGATCTAAATCCGTGTGAGCGAGTAGGGCCTTTGCAGCAGCTAATGCATAGGGCCCTCCGGAACCAATAGCAGCCACCTCTTCATCCGGTTCAATCACATCTCCATTACCTGATAATATGAGGGTATGTTCCTTGTCCATGGCAAGGAGCAAGGCCTCTAATCTTCGGAGAATTTTGTCCGTTCTCCAATCCTTGGCTAACTCAACTGAGGCTCTGGGAAGGTTTCCATTGAATTTTTCCAGCTTTCCCTCCAGCTTTTCGAAAAGAGCAAAGGCATCTGCTGTTGCCCCGGCAAAACCTACCAGAACCTGAGCATTATACATGAATCTGAGTTTCTTGGCCTTCTGTTTCATAATCGTATTTTCCACGGTGACCTGCCCATCCGCCGCCATGACTGCCTGCCCCTGTTTCCTAATGGATAGGATAGTGGTGCTCCTGATCTTTTGGTTTGGCAAATGTCTATTGTAATCTTGTAATGTCAAGTGATGTCCTCCCTTTGGGATTTACAGAATTAGCTTCTCGGATGAGACCTATCATAGACCTCCATTAATTTGTCTATACTCAGATGCGTGTATTTCTGGGTAGTCGAGAGGTTCACATGGCCCAGGAGTTCCTGGATAGATCGTAGATCCGCACCACCATCCAGGAGATGGGTGGCAAAGGTGTGGCGTATTGAATGGGGGCTAATTTCCATTCTGATGCCGCATTCCCTTGAGTATCTTTTGACCATTCTATGCACGTTGCGGGTGGAGAGCCGGCCGCCCCTGTAATTAAGAAAGAGAGGACCTTGACTCTTTGGGTACCCAGCCTTTTTTCTCATCTTGTCAGAGTGTTCGAGATATTCTCTAATCGCAGCGATAGCCTTTCTGCCAACTGGTAAAAGTCTTTCTTTCCCGCCTTTACCTGAAACCCTCACAAGCCGGGAACCAAGATCTAGGCTCTCTATGTCTAAACCAACGAGTTCACTGACCCTGAGGCCAGACGAGTAAAGGAGCTCCAGGATAGCCACATCCCTGAGCCCCAATTCTTTTTGCCTGTCAGGTTGATCCAGCAGGGCGAACATATCATCTATGGGGAGATAGGTGGGGATATAGCGCTCCTGTTTGGGAGTGGCTATCTCTGCCGCAGGATTACACGAAGCAAGTCCTCTCAACTCCAAATACTTGAAAAATGATTTCAATGCCGAAAGCTTGCGAGCTATAGTAGATCGATGGCACCTATCAAAAAGGTCTCCCAGATATGACCTGATGAGTGAATAGTCTACCAGGTCGATTTCTGGATCACCGTTTTCTATATCTTTTTTGGTTGCAAGAAATCTGCTAAATTGCCTGAGATCGCTTTCATAGTTTCTGATAGTGTTTTCTGAATATCCTTTTTCCTTCTGGACATAGATAATAAAAGAGGAAATTAAATTTTTCATGTTATTCGGTCACATCAACAAGAGATAAGAGAAAGAAGGAAATCACTTTTAACCCTTAATAACTATCATATTTTTTTATATTAGCAACTAAAAACTGTCTAAAAAATTGTCTATCAGTCTTGCCTTGGGCCATTTGAGAGTGTGGGCTTTAGATTTTTTGATCTGCTCCAATGAGTTGGCAGCACAGATTGAACAGACACCAGGGTAGGGGAGATAGGTGCTGGAAGCCTGGTTTTGAATGGCAAAAGGATACACACAAGAAGGGACGTGGAATGTGTATTCTTATTTTTTGGAAGAAAATCAAGGTTAGGTGTGCGAGCTAGCGAAGCCCCTTCATCGCCTGTTTAAAGAGTTCGTTAATGGACAGGGTAAGCTCAGATGCCTCTTCAAGGAGACGTACGACTTCTACCAAGTTCTCACTGCGTGCCTTTTTTGACCATTCACAGTAGGTGTTGGCGTGATCGTCATTATGCTTAATCCAAAATTCCAATAGCTTGGCCAGTTTTTCCCTTACTGATAAGCTGCTCTGGTCCTCAACGCTTGTATCTTCGTGGTGATGATGATTCATACAAACCCCGCTTAGAACAGTTTCAGGCCTCTATTCTTCTTCCAGCAAAATCCTGTGATCGACAAGGTTCATTTCCTTGATCCTTGCTTTGATTGTGCGCTGTCCGCCGAAAATGTCCTGGAGGTATATCCCGTTTTCCTCAGGTCTCAGGGTATCGACGCCTTCCATGATAAGCTTCTCTTGCCCATCCTTGATGAGATACGCATTTGCTTCACACATCTTTTTCCTCCTCCGAACTGGGATAAGAACTAATACCAAACAGATAAAAAAAGAAAACCAGAAAGGAATTATCAGCATCTCTCTTACATAAGAAGCCTTTCTGGCTTTTTCAAGTGGGTAGTGCTCTCTCTGCAGCTTCTTGCTACAGTTATATCTCAAATTTAACACAAAGGAGCCCTACTGTCAACAAGAATTGACTGGAGTGCTTGATTTATCAAACCACCCATTGACATTACCTTGTTTTTCATCTACTTTTTTTATGGTGCCTTCCTTACTCAGCGGTTATGCAGAGGCTTATTATCGGCGGGAGCGCCTTGATGATTTTCTTATTTCTGCGACAAAAGCCATGCGGATATGACTGATACATCAGACCGCAAGCACAAGATAAATCAACGCTGGCAAAGGCATGAAAAAGATTATCGATATCTATATCTTTAAAGAGATGATTCCGAATTTCGTGACCAGCCTCGTTGTGTTTACCTTTCTTGTGCTCGCCGGGAGGATATTAAGGCTGACCGAATGGATGGTCAACCATGGAATATCCCTGGTGCAGGTTCTGCTCATAACCTTGTACACGCTTCCCTATATTCTCTTTTTCACCTTACCAATGGCAAGCCTTTTGGCTTCCCTTATCGCCCTATCTAGGCTCAATGAAGACAATGAGATAATTGCCCTGAGATCATCCGGAATCAGTCTGTATCAGCTCTTTCCTCCGGTTATCACCTTTTCGATTATCTGCTATGTGCTGGCCTCCTTTATGGCTATCTATCTTCTTCCAAAAGGGAACTGTTCCATGGCAAGACTCCTCTTCCAGGTGGCCCAGTCGAACACCAGTATTGGAATCAAGCAAGGTGTATTCAATGACACCATCCCAAACATAGTACTCTATGCCAATCAGATCTCGGCTCAGGACCAGACCATGGAAGGGGTGTTCATATTAGATGAGAGGGATCCAGAGCTTTCCAATACCATTGTTGCACAAAAAGGAAGGATCAGTTCAGATCCACAACAGATGTCCATAAACCTTCATCTCGAGGGTGGATCGATCTTTATGGTCAGTAGGGACTTAGATGCATCCAAGGTGTTGCGATTTAAGTCCTATGATCTAAACATAAATTTGTGTGATATAATAAAGAGATTCTCCTCACGGATGAAGGGTGAAAAGGAGATGTCTCTATCTGAGCTCAGGCGTCACCTCAAAGAAGCGCAAAGAGGGAGTTACCAGCACAACAATTTGTCCATAGAATTCCATAGGAAGTTCTCGGTTCCTTTTTCTTGCTTGCTCTTGGGCCTTATTGGGCTCCCCCTGGGTTTGATGGTCAAGGCAAGGGCACGGGCATGGGGGATCGCCCTGAGTGTTGCTATTTTTACGGGTTACTACATTTTGCTCTCGTCGGCAGAAAGCCTTGGGGAGACGGGCACCATAGACCCGGCAGTGGCTACGTGGATACCGGATATGGTCCTGGGGATAGCTGCCGTTACCCTGATTTGGCGGGCAGCAAGGAATTCATAAGTACTCTGGTGGTCTTTGGCATGACTCGCGGGTATCTCGCCTTAATAGTGAGAAGCCTAATCTCCACAAATCGGTTTCTAATAGTCATTCAAGAGGCATTTCTCGTCCCGCTCTGCACTGGCATCACATATTCAGCAAACTTGCCCGTTTCAATCCCGTGTCGCATGGGCTAATCAGACTCTCTATAAAGGTAATCCTGGAAGGACGAGACCTGAGAATCTCTGGGCCAGACCGATCAGCGCTGTATACTCGAAAAGTCAGGTTTGCAATAGTGGGTAGTCTAAAGCTACGATAGGTGAATGAGTCGCACCAGGGCAGGCGGGGGTCGCTCTCGCTCAGGCCTGCCCTCCAGCCAAGCGGAGTGAAGCGGACAGGCGAGGCGGGTGGAGGGCCTCTCGTTTGTATCTGTCCAGAAATCCTATCCAGGCCACCGTCAGGGTTATGGAACCGAAATCCTCCTCCACCTTACCTTTGATGATATAGGGGAGCATCTCATTCAGCATATGACAAAACCTATTGTACATTTTTGGAAAGAATACGGTTTCATAAAGGCCGGTGGTATCCTCAAATGAGACAAATTTCATGGGATCGCCACCCTTTGTATGTACGGTCTTCCCGGTCACCAGCCAACCGATGGTTGTCACCCGTTTCCCCACATGGGCGTGGAGGTCCCGGGCACTGACGTAATCCAAACCTTTTAAGAGTCCTTCATATCGGTCGAGGGGGTGGAGGGAAAGGAGAAGGCCCATGGTATCCAGTTCATGTCTCAGCATGAGATTTTTTGGATAAGGAGGTTGTTTCACGGGGGAGAGGGGAGGGGGTGTGGAAAACAGGCTGGGGGTATTCTCTTCTTGATTTTCCCCACCGTAGAATCGAAGGGCCCGCCACATCAGAGAGGGTCTACTTAAGCCACGGGCGATGCTGTCAAAGCAGCCAATCTTGATAAGGATCCTGACATCCTGGAGGTGTACGTGATGACCGACCCTGCGCAGGAATTCATCAAAGCCAGTGAAGGGACCGTTTTTGGAGCGTTCATGAATGATGAACCCCCGACCCTCCCGGGAGAGGGCCTTGAGCTGCATGAGACCGACCCGAATCTCCCTGTTGTGGCCGGTATATTTGATCTCGCTTTGGTTGATATCGGGAGGAAGGATTTTAAGCCCCATCCGTCTTGCTTCCGACAGATAACCAAACGTAGAGTAATAGCCCCCGCCGTTGGAAATGATAGATGCCATGAACTCGGCTGGATAATGGGCCCTGAGATAGGCGGATTTATAGGCTACTAAGGTGTAGCTGGCCGAGTGCGGTTTACAGAAGCTGTAACCGTCAAAGCCCATCATCATGTGCCAGACATCCTCTATCACTTCCAGGCTGACACCCCGGTTGCTCGCCCCCCGAATAAATCGGGCATAAAAATCACGGAGTTTCTTTTCCCTATGTTTCTTGCTGACTACCTTCCTCAGGGTATCCGCCTCCGCAGGATCAAATCCAGCCAGATGCATGGCCGCCTGGCTTAACTGCTCCTGAAAGACCATGACCCCCAGAGTTTCCTCCAGGACTGGCCGTAAAAGGGGGTGGGGCGTATCCCAGGGCTGGCCATGGAGCCTGGCTACCCATGTGTGTATGCTTCGGTTTGAGGCTGGCCTGATGATGGAGGTGACCACCACGTTGAGGTGGAAGTGGTCCAGCCGGGAGTACTCCTCAAAGCTAAAGCCAGAGCTGACCTTTTGCAGCACCTGCCGTGTGGCGGGGCTCTCAAAATAGAAGACACCAAAGGTATCACCGCGGTAGAAGATCTCCATTGTCTTGGGATCATTTATGGGGTTCCAGGTTGAGTAATCGATGCGTCGGCCATAATTCCTCTCCACCAGACCAAGGGCATCCCGGATGACGGCAAGGCTCCGGTTTCCCAAGATATCTATCTTGACAAGCCTTGCGTCCTCCACCGAATCCTTTTCCCACTGGAGCACCTGAACCCCGTTTGCAGAGATTTCCACCGGGCAGTAACGGCGAATCTCATCGGGCACGATCACCAGACCGCCGCAGTGGACGGAAAGGTGATTGAGGTGATCTTCGAGCTGAACTGCGGCACGTAAAATCTCATCCCATGGTTTCTTGAACTCGATCCCTCTCATCTTGGGATGCTTTGCCAGCTCCCTCCAGATTCCCTTCAGGTGCCAGCCAAAACCAATTTTGCTGGTCACCCGACTTATTTCTGCCTCGGTGAGGCCGAAGACCTTTGCTACCTCCCTGATGGCGGACCTGGCTCCATAGGTGTTATGGTTGGCGACCATGGCAGCCCTTCGGTTTCCGTATCTGGAGAAGGCATAGTCAATGATCTGATCCCGTTCGTCCCATGCGAAGTCCACATCAATGTCCGGAGGGTCCATCCGTCCCGGGTTTAAAAAACGCTCAAAGAAGAGGTGGTGTTTTATAGGATCGACATGGGTGATGCCTAAGGCGTAGGAGACGATGGAGGCAGCGGCGCTTCCCCGGCCGCATGATCGGCAGGCCCTTTTGGTAATATCGGCCACCACCAGAAAATAGTGGGCGAAGTTTTTCTCCCGGATGATCTTCATCTCGTGCTCCACTCGCTCCTTGACCGCCGGAGTAAGTGTTCCATACCGCCGCCTGCAACCCTCTATGGTAGCCTGGTAGAGGGTTTCATAGGCCTCCCTGTCTGTCATCTGCTTGAAACGGGGGAAGATGATGCGGTCAAAATCCCAACTCATAAGACATCGTTCGGCCACCTCGAGGGTATTACGGATTGCCAGGGGGGCATGGGGAAACTGGTCGATCATGGATTGGGCGGCATTCAAGAAATTGTGCTCCCGGCAGATGTCTTCACACCGTAAACGGGAAAGCTTGCTGTTCAGGGCTACGGCCCGAAGAATCCGGTGGAGCGGAAACTGATCTTCCCTAATCAGGTAGACCCGGTTGGTGGCGAGAGGGGGGATGCCACTTTTCCGGGAAAAGGCATAGCAGTTGGCCATATTGTAGCCCGGGGACATTTCAACAAAGAGGTCATCTTTTGAATCTTTTTTAAGGGCCTTGAGCAATGTGGAGTCGTCGGAGAAGATGATGAGTCCCTCACGCCGTTCCTTGACGGATTTGATCAGATCAAAGTCCTGATGGCAGTGGCGGTCTGAGATAATCCGGCAGAGGTTGGCATATCCCTCGTGGTTTCGGACCAGCAACACAGCCCGGTGCTCATCGGTTGTAAGCTCACTGCCCACGATGGGCTGGATACCCACCTCACTGGCTGTCTGGATAAAAAAGACCAGCCCGTAGAGTCCATTGGTATCGGTGAGGGCGAGTTTATCCATGCCCTGGTTCTTGGCGGATTGGCAGAGTTCTTCAATGGTGCCGATACCCCAACCCCGGGAATAGTGGGAATGGACGTTGAGATGGACAAAGTTCATGATAGTATCTCGCCCGCTCCCCTCGACTTGGCTCAGGATCGCTTGAGTCCTAAGAGCACACGGGGAAGCTATTGAAGAATATGATTGCTTAACATGATAGAGGAGAGGGTCTTGAGGCAAAAACGAACATGTTCTTTTTTGCCTTGAAACCTCTCCCCATGTTCAATTCCATCACAGGGATTGAACTCCCTGGGTCGCAGGCATGTTAGGCAATCATTTTTGACGCTCTGTGCCTCCGCGAGCTCTGTGAGAGATAAGAAAAGTGTTCTCAAACCGCCCTGCCGTACCTGATCACTTCATCTCCATACCTCTCCCTGATGCGATTCAGGGCCTGGGTCGCCAGGGCCTTTTTCTCTATGACAGGAGCCTGTGCGGGGAAAAGAGAGAGCTGTGAGGTGGGAGGGGAAAAGTCCTGAAACCATACCTTTATAAATCTGACTCTCAAACGGCGTCGGCAGGCCCTTAAAAAGATCCTCGCCAGAGGTGCATAGAGGTCGAAATCCCAGAAACTCATACGGGGCAGATTGATCTGGCGCATGATCTCTTCCTGGTCAGTATACCTGAAGATCAACCCTGCCTTGCGGGGCAGCAATACCCTGCTCGAAAGCTGATGGGAGCACCTTTCCACCAATCCATAGAGGATTCCCAGCAGCTTCCGGTCATCGTTCTCGTCCTGGGGGAGGGTGACCTCCTCGGCTACCGTGGGTTTCATGCGAGGAGGATAAACCGGGGTGGGGTCTATGCCAAGGGCGCGCTGATGGATCACGTAGGCCTGCTGGCCAAAAACAAGCTTCAGCGTCCCCATATCGAGGGCAGCTACCTCCCGGACTAAGAAGATATTCAGCTCTTCCAGAAGGATTCTCCTGCGAACATGGCCTATACCAGGCAGGACACTTGCCTTCAGGGGGGCCATGAACGAGGATTCCTGACCGTGATCCACATCCCGTAACCCTTCAGATGATACAATCCTGGAGGCGATGCTGGAAACCATCTTGTTTCCCGCTACGCCCACCATCCCCGAGAGACGTAAATGCTCCTTGATTTCCCGTTTAAGACGGCTGGCCGTGTCTTTTGCCCTCCCCCAGAGACGATCGGTCCCTGTCACATCCAGATAGATATGACCCGGCCGTGAGGGTTCCCAGAGGGGTGTATATTGTGCCACCGTCTTGGCAAGGACCTGGCAGACCTTTCCCGTGAAATCCAGATCAGGGGGTAAGACGGTTAGACCAGGGCAGAATTTCACGGCCTTGTCAAGGGGCATGCCCTTAAAGATACCTTCCCTCCGGGCCTCAGGTGACACAGAGAGGAGAAGCGCTCGTTCTGAGTGAGGCGTGGCAATTGCCACAGGGCGATCCCTGAGCTCTGGCTGAGAGACACGTGCCACAGCGATGGGAAAGGCTGGGATATGAAGATGGATGATGTGACGATACATGGCTCAAAATTCCGCAATAGAAGTAAGCAGTAGGCAGTAAGCACCACCCAAGCTTCTTAATTTGAGTGCCTAAAGTGCCTCATAACCCCTACGACCTTTCCTTCAATCCGAAGATTTCCCTCTTTGACGATGATGGGTTCCATGCCCGTGTGAGCGGGGCGGAGTTCCACATAATTTTTCCGCTTGTAGTATTTCTTAATGGTCACTTCATCGTTGATCAGGGCCACTACGGTTTCCCCGTTCTCGGCTGTCGGTTGCCTCCTGACTACGATGAAATCCCCGTCCAGAATCCCATCCTCTTTCATGGAATCTCCTTTAACCTGGAGCACAAAGTGGTCTCCCTGTCCTATCATGGATGGGGGGACCTCAATCACATCTATGTCTTCCACGGCCTCGATAGGTTTTCCTGCCGCCACCCTTCCCAGGAGGGGAAACTCAAACCGTCTGGTTTCCACAGGACTGATCACCTCAATGGCCCGTTTCTGGTTCTTTTTGCTAGGAAGACGGATATAGCCTTTCCCCTCCAGGATCTTGAGATAGGTGGTGACTGTGTTGTAAGAGGTGAAACCGAAATGGGAACATATTTCTTCAAAGCTGGGGGGTCGGCCCCAGTCCTCCATATAGCGAGAGACATATCCCAGGAATGCCTTTTGCTTTTCCGTTAGCTTCATGTGTTCCTCCCCTTATGACAGTAAAACTTACAGTTTTATAGATTTAAATATTGTAAATTTTACTGGAAGTCAAGCAGAAAATGATAAAATTTTTGAAAATTTGATGAAAATTTACATTTTCTCGCCCGCTCTTCCCGCTAAAAACGGGAATCGCTCGAGCACACAGAGGGCACTGAGATGATTTTATGCTTGGCCGGATTTTTTGATCCCGGTGAAATAGAAGCTAAACGGGGCATTTGGTAGGGTAGGCCGTGTTCTAAATCCTTTTCAACCCTCATTAAGTTGGACTGCCGTCTGCATCAGGTATTCTACAGAGCAGGGCAGGAAAAATCAGGAAAACAATTCCCGCCGTGCTAAAGCCAGGATCAGCGCATTTGCTACAGTATTGATATCTGCAATTAAAGCTGTAGTGAAAAAAACTCCTCACCCTGTTAGATACATTTATAGGGTCATGGGGCACATTTTGTTTACTTATCAAATAATTCCAATGGATCATTCTGCTTATCTAACAGGATGAAGCTCAGCGAGATCTGCCTGCCCGGCAAGGAGGAGCGACTGTGCTGGGGTAGAGAGATATTTAAGAGCATTCGAAAGGGCGGTATTTGCTATTCAAAACATCCAGCTATGGTCTGGTTGCAAAAGGTACATTTATTTCCTTGTAGGTTATACTGTAGTATCTGATAATTTCGGCGTTTAATGATGAGGTTTCCGCACTGGGGGCAGTAGGTATTTTCTGCCGCATGGCCCGGCACGTTTCCCAGATAAACATAGCGTAATCCTTGAGCTATGCCGATGTGCCTGGCTTGTTCCAGTTGAGAAACTGGTGTATAGTCAAGATGAGATAGTTTGTAGTGAGGGACAAACCTGGTGATATGCCAGGGCGTGTCAGGCCCCAACTGGTTTACTATCCAATGTGCCATGTCATTCAGTTCGTCTTCATCGTCATTGTATCCGGGTGTAAGGTTGGTGATGATTTCAACGTGTATACTCGATTGGTATTTGGCCGTTCTAATATTATGCAGGATCCCCTTAAAATCAGGAACATTTGCTATTCTTTTATAGGTGTGGGCAGAGAATCCCTTCAAATCCACCCTGTACGCATCTAGATAGGGTCCCAAAAGATTCATGGCCTCAGTTGTGATATAGCCATTAGTTACGTAGTTTATCAGAAGGCCTTGCTCCTTGGCTATTTTTGCAGTATCCAGGGTATATTCCAGCCAAAGTGTCGGCTCATTATAGGTCCAGGAAATGCCCTTGCAGTTTTCTTCTATTGCAAGCTGAACCACCTTTTCAGGAGGGATATATTCAGTAAAAGGGATTTGTTTGGCAACGTCTGCATGGGAGATTTCCCAATTCTGGCATCCCGGACACCGGAAGTTGCACCCAAGAGAGCCCAGGGAGAGCCACTTGCTTCCCGGGAAGAAATGAAAGAGGGGCTTGATTTCAACGGGAGAGACCCTTACGGAGGAAACCTTGCCATAGATTATGGAGTGGAGCTGCCCATCCACGTTTTTTCGAGTTCTACAGAATCCCGTCTTCCCTGGAGGTATCTTACACTCCCGCTGGCAGATTTGGCACTGCACAGTCTTGTCTTCTGATGGCGTGAAAAGTATAGATTGATGCATGAATACAAAAGCAGTTTCAAGATAATCGTCTTTTGGAAATAAGAGGAACCCGTGTTTGAGTTGAACGAATATCTTTTTGTTTATTACATAAGGTTACTTTATGGATGATAAACAGTTTCGTCAACTCCTTGATCATTTTGGTTACTCTTGGAGGGGTTACCGTAAGGTGAGAAAGGGAGTCAAAAAGAGGATTACCAAGCATATGCAGGAGATAGGATGTAGAAGCATGGAGACCTATCTCGACTCTTTAGATAGAGATGCAGAGTTGAGGGGTCAGTGCGAGTCTCTAATGTGCGTTTCCATAAGCCGTTTTTTTCGTGACCCCCTCCTTTGGAAAGCAATCGTGGATCAAATACTGCCAGGTTTTTCAAAAGAGAATATTAAGAGGTTGAAGCTCTGGTTTGCTGGTTGTGCCTGCGGCGAAGAGGTGTATAGTTTTAGGATAATGTGGGAAGGTCTGAAGGGTCGGTTTGACCCCATGCCAGAGCTTGAGATATGGGCGACAGATATCAATCGTACCTTCCTCAGGAGAGCTCAAGATGGAATATACGCCTTTAGTAGTCTCAAAGAGGTACCATCAGAGCTGAAAGAGATTTATTTTATTTCTCATGGCGATCGAGGCCCTTACGCTGTATTCCCGTCGCTAAAGCAGGGGATTAGGTGGAGGGTTCATGATCTGTCTTCTAAGTTAGATGAATTCAACTTTCACATTATCTTTCTAAGAAACAGTATCCTGACCTATTACAACGATGAGCTCAAACGGGCTGCCTTCCAGAAAGTGATAGATAATCTAAGCAATGGTGGATTTTTGATCATAGGCACTCATGAAAAACTACCTTTTGAATCAAGGGATCTGGTATCTTTTGGTAGCCAAC
>JAFDDT010000043.1 GCA_019310725.1 Deltaproteobacteria bacterium
GATCATAGCGCCAGGGCGGACTCGAAACGGTTAACGGTAAACGTCATACGAAACCAGCCCGCCATAAGTCTGGCGGGCCAGCAGCGCAACCGTATGACTTTAGACGAAACCAACATCGCTTCGCCTCAAATTATGGAATTTGATTTTTCTCCACTCGCCCGTCCTCGTCTGATGCCAAAGGCTATGGCCGACGGTGTCCGCAGTAGCCTGCTACGGAGGGTGGATCGGTTTGAGGCAGAGCTTCACTATTAATCTCGGGGGATTCGTTGCCACGACCTTCATGGGAATATTTTATGTCTATTGCGCAACTGGTAGCCACCAGGTCGACCTGCCTGAGAAGGAAGGTTGGCGCAGTGCTGGTAAAAGATAAGAGGGTTATTGCCACAGGGTATAATGGCGCACCAACTGGTGTTAGACATTGTGAGGAAACTGGCTGCCTGAGAGAGAAGCTGGATATAAAATCTGGCGAAAGGCATGAGCTGTGCCGGGGTCTTCACGCGGAGCAGAATGTTATCGTTCAGGCTGCCTGCTACGGGATTGCAACCAAGGGAACAACCCTCTATTCCACAAATTTACCCTGTATTATTTGCTCTAAGATGCTGATTAATGCAGGGATAGAAAAGGTCTTTTACCTGGATGGGTATCCAGATCCTTTGGCCGATGAGATGCTGGCCGAGGCAAACATTGAAGTAGTGAGGTTAACTCTATGAAGTGTCCGTTTTGCGGAGAAATAAGTAATAAGGTCATTGACTCTAGGCTCAGTAAGGATAACAGGATGATCCGGAGAAGGAGGGAGTGCCTCAACTGTCAAAAACGCTTTACCACCTATGAAAAGGTTGAGACGGTTTTACCTATGGTTGTAAAGAAGGATGGCAGGCGAGAGCCCTTTGATCCTGAAAAGATACGCTCTGGTATCCAGAAGGCCTGTCAGAAGAGGCAAATAAGTGTTCACGCCATTGATGATTTTATTGATTCCCTCAGTCAGCAATTTCAGGAGAGCGGCCAGAGGGAGATAAGGAGTGCTGACATAGGTGAAAAAGTCATTGAACAACTAAAAGAATGGGATGATGTTGCCTATGTAAGGTTTGCCTCAGTTTATCGACAATTCAAGGATATCAATGAGTTCATGGTGGAATTGAAAGATTTGCTCGATGAGAGACAGGGAGAAGATAAGAAGCAGGATTAATCCCCTTCAAAGGCCACAAAATGCTTTGCACATAACCGTATCCTGAGCGTTTACCATACATTTTCAGAAGATCACTTTTTCCCGCTCCTAACTCCAAGGATCGAGCCAGCCCCAGTGCATTTACTTTGTGTTTTAAGAAAGGCATAAAAAAAGCCCTCTTGCTCACATATTAGCAGTGGAAGAGAGATTTTGTTAGAAAATATGATGCATTACCATGGGTGCAACGGAACAATGGATATCGATGAAACATATATGAAACAGGTGCTCCGGCTCGCGCGAAAAGGGCTGGGAATGACTTCTCCAAACCCTGCTGTAGGGGCTCTTATCGTTAAGAACGGCCAAATTATCGGCTCAGGATATCATAAAAAAGCAGGCGCTCCACATGCCGAAATACAGGCACTGTCTCAGGCAGGTAAGGCTGCAAGGGATTCCACCCTATACGTAAACCTGGAGCCTTGCAACCACTATGGGAGAACACCTCCATGCACCAAGGCGATAGTGGAGAGTGGGATCAGACGGGTTGTTGTTGGTATCGCCGATCCAAATCCACAGGTTGCTGGCAGGGGGTGCGAGTTTCTTCGCTCTCAGGGTATAGCGGTCAAATGCGATATTCTGGCACAAGAGTGCGCTCGTCTAAACGAGGCTTACCTAACCTATGTTACGGCGGGTAGGCCCTTTGTTATCCTAAAGGGGGCTCTCACCCTTGATGGTTGGATGGCCACACGAACAGGTAACTCAAAGTGGATTAGCAGTGAAAGGTCAAGGAAATTCGTTCACACCTTAAGGAAAAGGGTGGATGCCATTATGGTTGGTGTGGAAACTGTTATCGTCGACAATCCTCTCCTGACCCCTTATTTGCTTGAGACTCCTACCCCAAATCCAGTTAGGGTGGTAGTAGATACTCATCTAAGAATTCCTACTGATAGCAAGGTTTTTGATTCAAGGACATCAGCCTTGACCATTATAGCCGCTGGCAGTAAGGTAAGTGGCGAAAAAAGAAATAGAATAGAGGAGCTCGGCGCAAGGGTTATCACCTGCCGGATGAGAGGAGGACGCATCGATCTGGCCGGTCTGCTTGATAAACTCGCAAAGATGTCAATAAGCTCCGTTCTTGTGGAAGGTGGCGCAACACTTTTTGATAGCTTTGTGCGGGAGGGGCTTGTAGATAAGTTCTATCTATTCTTTGCGCCAAAAATCTTGGGCGGCGATGATGGTGTTCCATTTACGAGGGGGCCTGGATGTGATATAATAGAAAATTGTGTTGGCTTGAAGATCGCGACGGTCAAAAGACTTGGGGATGATGTTATGATCGAGGCCTATCCAAGGCTACATTCTGCGAATGTCAAATTGAAAATTTTAAATTGAAGCGAAGCGATCATGTTTACCGGGATTATTGAAGGTACTGGAGAAGTAAGAGACATCAGAAAGACAGGTCAGGAAGCAACCTGTACGATACGAACGCCGGGTTTTTTTTCTGATTGCCATCCAGGAGATAGCCTTGCAGTTGATGGTGTATGCTTAACCATTGCTTCGGTGAAAGGAAATCTGCTCACTCTGGATATCTCAGCCGAGACCCTTGCGAGGAGCACCCTTGGCACCTTCAGGCACGGTACAGCGGTAAACCTTGAGAGGGCACTGAGATTGTCTGACCGATTAGGAGGACACCTGGTAAGTGGTCACGTAGATGGTACCGGGATAATTGAAAGGATCGAAAGGCACCAAGAATCGTGGATTATTCGAATTAGTGTAGATCAAAGCCTCAGCAGGTATCTGATAGAGAAGGGCTCTATTGCTGTAGATGGGATAAGCCTGACCATCAATAAATGTAAGGGGAAATCCTTTGAGATAACTATCATACCCGAGACAACACGGGTAACTACTATCTCAAATAGACGGCAAGGCGACAGGGTAAACATAGAAGTAGACATGATTTCAAAGTACATTGAAAAATTTCTTTCTCGTGACAGACCAACCGTGCCGGGACAAACACCCTCTCGGATTGATAGAGATATGCTACTCAGGTATGGTTTTGGAGGTGGCAATGGGGATTTGTAGCATTGCGGAGGCGCTCGAAGATCTCAGACAGGGCAAGATGATTATCCTTGTAGATGATGAGGCTCGAGAAAATGAGGGTGACTTGACAATGGCTGCGGAAAAGATAACCCCCGAGGCCATTAACTTTATGGCCAAGTATGGACGAGGCCTGATCTGTCTATCCCTCGATCCTGAAAGGGTTGAAAGGCTCAAACTCCCTCTAATGGTTCAGGATAATCGGTCTCGGTTTCAGACTGCCTTTACCGTATCCATAGAGGCAAAGGAGGGGGTGAGTACCGGTATTTCTGCTGCTGATAGGGCCCATACCATTCTTACCGCAGTGGCTGACGATGCATCACCGGAGGACCTGATTCAGCCGGGACATGTGTTTCCCCTAAGGGCGAGGAGAGGGGGGGTGCTTTTCAGGGCAGGGCAGACAGAGGGTTCTGTAGATCTGGCCAGGCTTGCAGGTCTCAAGCCAGCCGGAGTTATCTGTGAGATAATGAATGACGACGGCACCATGGCCAGAAGACATGATCTTGATCGATTTGCAGAGAAACATGGCCTTAACATAGCCACTGTTGCAGATATTATCGCCTACCGGATGAGAAATGAGTCGTTTGTGTGCAAGGAGGCAGAAACGGTTTTGCCAACACGCTTTGGGGAATTTAGGGCAGTGGCATTTACCAATAAGGTGGATAACAGTGAGCATCTGGCTTTGGTAAAGGGGGAAATTGATCCGGATAAGGAGATTTTAGTGAGGGTTCATTCTGAATGTTTAACCGGGGATGTCTTTGGTTCTTTTCGATGTGATTGTGGGGATCAATTGAAGGTGGCCCTCGAGATGATCGTTCAGGAGGGGCTTGGTGTTCTCATTTATCTACGGCAGGAGGGTAGGGGAATAGGTTTTGCCAACAAGATAAAGGCCTATGCCTTGCAGGATAAGGGTTTTGACACGGTAGAGGCAAATAAAGAGCTTGGTTTTGAACCTGACCTGCGGGATTATGGTGTGGGTGCCCAGATCCTTGTCGCCTTAGGTGTTAGGAAAATGAGAATAATGACCAACAATCCCAAAAAAATAATTGGGCTGGACGGCTATGACTTGACCGTAACTGGAAGGGTACCTATCGAGGTTCCTCCTCGGCCGGAAAATGAGCGCTACCTCTTAACGAAGTGCGAAAAACTAGGACATATTATGAATATTGGAAACAAAATCTAATAAGGAGGATGACCATGCCCAAGATTATTGAGGGAGAGATTACAGCCCAGGGAATAAATATTGCGATTGTGGTGAGTCGGTTCAATGATTTCATAAGTCAGCGATTACTGGATGGAGCCCTTGATGCCCTCAAAAGGCACGGGGCCACTGATGAACAGACAACTATTGTCAAGGTCCCGGGTGCCTTTGAGATATCTTCTATGGCAAAGAGGTTGGCTCTCGGCGGCCGGTTTGATTGCGTGATCTGTCTTGGGGCCGTAATCAGGGGTGCTACCCCCCACTTTGAATACATTAGCACACAGGTGGCGCGAGGTGTAGCAGCAGTGGCCTTTGAAAGTCAAGTACCAGTTTCATTTGGTGTGCTAACGTGTGATACCATAGAGCAGGCAATTGAGAGGGCTGGCACAAAGAGCGGGAACAAGGGTTGGGATGCTGCTGTCTCTGCCATGGAGATGGTGAGTCTTCTGAAAGCTATTGATTAGGTAACCCCTTTCCATAAGACAGCGATATTTCCCGGGCTAAATCAAAAACAATGGGAAAAAGAAGACGTTCGAGGGAACTCGCAATAAAGGTTCTTTTTCATCTTGAATTTTCAGAGGATGATCCTGCTATAGCCTTTGATTTAGTTTGTAATAACTTTGGGTTTTCTGAAGATGTTCAAGCTTTTTCCAGGGTTCTTGTTTTTGGGGTTTGCAATAACCTGAAAGAGCTGGATGGTCTGATCGGTAGAACTTCAAAGAATTGGCGATTGCAAAGGATAGCAAAGGTTGACCGCTGTATTTTGAGAATAGCAGCCTATGAACTTTTATATAGAGATGATATACCGCCAAAGGTTTCTATTAATGAGGCGGTTGACTTGGCAAAGAAGTTCGGAGCAGAGGAGTCGGGTGCATTTATTAACGGCATCTTGGATAAGATTTATAATACCTTGATAGATGCTGAGAAATCATTACCTGTGTGAACAACCACTCCCTCCGCACGAAATATCGTTCCAGAGCGAATAAACAATCCAGGCCCAGAGGATTTGGCTTTGAGCATCTCTTGATTCGCTTGGTCCGGTCAAAACGGCAGTAGATGGTGACAGAGAGGTTTAGTAAATGAAGAAGTACGATCCGCAGGAAATAGAGTTGAGGTGGCAGTCATTCTGGGAAAAGAATGGATACTTCAGAGTCACAGAGGATAGAACTAAGCAAAAGTACTATTTACTCGAGATGTTTCCCTATCCCTCTGGCAAGATACACATGGGTCATGTCAGAAATTATGCCATCGGAGATGTAGTTGCACGATACAAGAGGATGAGGGGCTTCAATGTTCTTCACCCTATGGGCTGGGATGCCTTTGGCATGCCGGCTGAGAATGCAGCTATAGAAAACAATACCCATCCGGCCAAGTGGACTTACGACAACATAGACTACATGAGAACCCAGCTTAAAAGGATGGGCTTTAGTTACGATTGGGATCGGGAATTCGCAACCTGTAGGCCTGAATATTATCGCTGGGAGCAACTTATCTTTCTCAAGATGTTCAAAAAAGGCCTCGCTTACAAAAAGAAAACGTATGTTAACTGGTGCGATTTATGTCAGACAGTCTTGGCCAATGAGCAGGTAGTGGATGGGTGCTGCTGGAGACATCCTGGCCAAGAGGTGGTCTTGAAAGACATGGATAGCTGGTTTCTCAAGATCACCGAATATACCAAAGAATTGCTTGAATACTGTGATAAGCTTCCTGGTTGGCCAGAGAAGGTCCTCACCATGCAGAGGAACTGGATAGGAGAAAGCCATGGAGCGATTATCCGGTTTCCTGTGGCTGATTCCGATCATGTGATCGAGGTTTTTACAACCAGGCAAGACACTGTTTTCGGTGCAACCTTTATGTGCTTTGCACCAGAGCACCCCCTTGTCAAGGAGTTAACAGATGGCACCCCCTACGAAAAGGAGGTGCGGGAATTTGTTGAAAAAACGCTCAGGGTAGATGCCTTTATGAGAACAGCTGATTATACAGTCAAGGAGGGGGTATTTACTGGAACATATTGCCTCAATCCTGTGACAGGGGAAAAGATGCCTATCTACGTAGCAAACTTTGTCCTCTATGAGTATGGGACAGGTGCGATTATGGCAGTACCCACCCATGACCAGCGGGATTTTGAATTTGCAAAGAAGTATGATTTGCCCCTTAGGGTTGTCATCAAACCCAAGGATAGAGAGCTCACCGAAGAGGAAATGGCAGAGGCATATGTTGATGAGGGGGTTTTAGTCAATTCTGGCCCATTTGACGGGATGGTAAACACCACTGCTTTGGATGCGATTGCCGAGTACCTGGAATCAAAAGGGATGGGCTACAAAACGGTGAACTACCGTTTGAAGGATTGGGGAATTAGCAGACAAAGATACTGGGGTGCGCCTATCCCCATTATCTATTGCCCACAATGTGGGATAGTACCAGTTCCGGATGACCAGCTTCCGGTATTGCTCCCGCTTGATGTAGATCTCAAAGAGGGAGGTAAATCCCCACTTCCGCACGAGGCCTCGTTTTATGAAACGGTGTGCCCCCAGTGCGGTGAAACGGCCACAAGGGAAACAGATACCATGGATACCTTTGTTGAATCTTCATGGTACTTCGATCGATATGCCTCTCCCCGATATGAGCATGGCCCCTTTGATAAGGACAAGGTTGATTACTGGCTGCCTGTGGATCAATACATAGGCGGCATTGAACACGCCATATTACACCTGCTTTATTCCCGATTCTATACCAAGGTGCTGAGGGACATGAGATATCTTGAAAGCGATGAACCCTTTACCAATCTTTTGACCCAGGGAATGGTATGCAAGGAGACTTTTAAATGTCCGGACCATGGCTACCTTTATCCCGAGGAGGTAAAAGAGAACAGATGCGTTATCTGCGGAAAAGAGATAGAGATTGGCGGTTCTGTAAAGATGTCCAAATCTACCAAGAATGTTGTAGATCCGCAGAGGCTCTTTGACCGGTATGGTGCAGATACGGTAAGGATGTTCTGTCTGTTTGCATCCCCTCCTGAGCGGGATCTCGAATGGAGTGATGAGGGCGTTGAGGGTTCTTGGAGATTTCTCAACAGGATATGGAGACTGGTTCTTGAAAACAGAGAGGCCCTTTCCAGCGTTGAGCCCTATAATGGTGATCTTTCCCTTTCACCTCATTTACACGATATGTGCGGGAAGACACACCAGACTATCAAAAAGGTTACCGAGGACATTGAGGGGCGGTTCCATTTTAATACCGCTATCAGTGCGATTATGGAACTGTTTAATAAGATAAATCAGTTTCTCAATGCGGGTGAAAAGATTTCACCGGTTGCCTGGTCGGTGATCAGGGAGGCAGTAGATGCCATGGTAGTGCTCTTGCACCCAATAGTGCCACATATTACAGAAGAACTCTGGAGTGCTCTGGGTCACAGTGAGAGCCTGGTAACGATTTCATGGCCAACGTACACGGAAAAGGCCCTCGAGAAAGAAACCTGCCTGGTGGTGGTACAGGTAAATGGTAGGGTGCGCAGCAGGATAGAGGTACCGGTATCATATGATGATCAGGAGATCCAAGATCAGGCTTTGAGCGATGAGAGAGTTCAGCGCTTCATCAATGATAAAAAAATAAAGCGGGTCATTGTTGTTCAGAAAAAACTGGTAAACGTAGTGGTATGACCACAAGGTTATTTCGTGGTATTAAGGTATAATTGAAAGTGAATGAAGCAAGCCGTGACGGCGTCATTCAGGGGCTTATAGGCCTCATAGTGATGTTTATCTTCTGCTCACTTGCCTTTGGGTGTGGTTACCATTTCAGGCCTGCTGGCTCCGCTCTCAATGTGGACTTTGAATCCATAGCCATTCCTCCCTTTTCCAGCGCCTCTTCTTATGCTGGAACTGAAGATGAATTTACCAGGATAGTAAGGCGAGAGTTCATAAGACAATCCAGGGTGCGGATAGAGGATGAATCTGCAGCGCAGGCTGTATTGCGGGGCCGTCTTTATTCGATCACCACGGAACCATTAGCCTATACCGTAACTCAGCAAACAGTACATGGATTCCTTTCAACGGATGAGGTCACTGAATCCCGGATTTTGAGAGTCAAGTTGGAGGTTTCCGTAACGGCTATGGCAACACGAGAGATAATTTGGCAAGATTCTAATCTTACCGAAACAGCCATTTTTCAAGTAAGTTCATCAGACCCACTTATAACACAATACAACCAAAGAGTGGCACTGAGATACATTGCTCAGGAGCTTGCAACGCGAATCTTTTCCCGAACCATGGAAAGGTTTTGATGGGAAATTTGGCACCTGAGAATGTGCTGCGTGATTTGAGGAAGGGTGCTCTGGCACCATTTTATCTCTTTTATGGCCCTGAAGACCTCTGGCTTGAAATCACTCTCGATACCATCAGGAAAGACCTTATCTCTGAATCTATAAAGGAATTCAATTTCGAGATGCTCTATGGAGGGGAGATTTCTGCAGAAGAGATACTCAACAGGGCCAGGTTGCTCCCGTTTATGTCTTCTCACCGATTGATTATTGTGAGGAGAACTGAAAGATTTACCAAAGGAGACCTTGAACGCTTTCTTCCCTATTTGGAAAAACCTGTTGATTCCACCTGCATTATCTGGGTATCAGGCAAGGCAGAGTTGTCTGATGTCCTGTATAAACGGTGTAAGGAACTTGGCCGTGCCGTGCATTTTAGGAGGCTATCTGAGCGACAGATTTACCCCTGGATCCAAAAAAGGGCAAAGGAATTCGGTTTGGCCATGCACAGAGATGCGTCCGCCTTTCTTTACCAGATAGTCGGAAACAGTCTACGAGAGCTTGACAGTGAGATATCGAAACTCTCCCTGAGACACCCCAATTCCACAATAGAAATAGAACATATTAAGGAGTTAGCTACCTTTAGCAGGCTTTTCACTGTCTTCAATCTGGTAGACTATGTTTCTAAAAGAGATGCGCTTCATGCTCTGGAGGCCCTGAACAGACTTTTTGACACACAGGGTCGAGATTCGAGCGCTGCCTTGGGGATCTTGGGCATGCTGGCACGGCAGATGAGGCTTCTCTTGAGGACTAAGGCAGGGCTCAAGAACGGAAAAGAGAAACACGGGGTAGTCGAGAGATTGAGACCACTCCCTCACTTTGTAATCGAAAAATGTATCGCCCAGGAAAGGATGTGGCAGGAAAGAGAGCTCGAAGATGCCTTGGAACAACTCTATGATGCAGATGGACTAGTTAGGCTTGGCTCAAAGGGGGATCTTGTGCTGGAGGGTCTAATTTTTCGCCTTTGCCTTCCTCAGAATCAGTAACAGCAAGCTTGTTCACCTGGAGAGCCAATCGAGAGATCTTTCTGCTTGCGGTGTTTTTGTGCATGATACCTTTGGTCTGAACCTTCTGAAGAATAGAAATAGCCTTTGAAAGGGATAGGCGTGCATCCTCGATTCCTTTGTTTTCAATAGCCAGCCGTACCTCGTTGATGGCATTTTTGGCGCGGGTTTTGTAACCCATATTTCGAGTTCTTTGTGCCCGGTTTTGTCTTGCTCGTTTAATAGCAGATTTATGAGTTGCCAAGTTGTTACCTCCTCGTACCATGGATGGGGGGATGCTTTTTTTTGAGCGAACACTAACCTAATCACCAAACCCTGTCAAGGTTTTTATGAATGAAAATGAGCTTGTCACAAAGGCAGCAGGAATAGTCGGTATCTTCACCTTCCTCAGCAGAATCCTGGGACTGGCGAGAGATATCCTCATCGCCAATTTTTTTGGCTCTGGTATGTCTGCAGATGCTTTTTTTGTTGCATTCCGCATTCCAAATCTTTTGAGGAGGCTCTTTGCAGAGGGATCGTTTTCAGTCGCCTTTATCCCCGTTTTTACCGAATACCTGCAGAAAAGATCAAAGCAGGAAGCCTTTGTACTAGCGCGCATTGTCTTAACATTTCTGATCATTATTCTTACTGCTATTACTCTTGTCGGCATTATTCTTTCCCCATTGATTGTGAGAATTATCGCCCCGGGGTTTGGAGGTATAGGTGAAAAATATGCCCTCACGGTTCTCTTAACCAGGATCATGTTTCCTTATATATTCCTGGTTAGCGTGTTGGCCCTTTTTATGGGTATCCTCAACTCCCTTAAGCATTTTGCAGCACCTGCGATGGCTCCGGTTTTTCTCAATCTCAGTATGATTGGTGCCCTCCTTTTTCTGGCTCCCTCCATGAAAACGCCAACGGTCGGGCTGGCTATTGGCGTGATAGTGGGAGGGTTTCTTCAGGTGGTATTGCAGATCCCCTTCCTGGTCGGTAAGGGTTTCTCCTTTGGTCTCACATGGAATCCGGAGCATCCGGCTTTAAAAAAGATTGGTGCACTTATGGTGCCCATCATCTTAGGTTCCGCCATCTATCAAATAAACCAATTAGTAGGCACACTGTTAGCCTCCCTTCTCAGGGAAGGGAGCGTTTCTTATCTCTACTATGCAGATAGACTCGTCCAGTTTCCCCTCGGTGTTTTTGCCATTGCAATTAGCACAGCCGTTTTGCCATCTCTTTCAAGAGAGGCGGCAGAGGGAGATTTGGAGCGGCTTAAGGAAACCCTTTCTCATGCCTTGCGGCTTACTATGTTTATCACCATTCCAGCAATGATAGGATTGATTATTTTACGGGAGCCGATTATCAGGCTCTTGTTTCAGAGGGGTGCCTTTGATCCAACCACAACGATCATGACTGCGCGGGCCCTTTTGTATTATTCTATGGGTCTGTGGGCTTTTGCTGCCCTAAGGGTATTTGTGTCGGCTTTTTACTCCCTGCAGGATACCAAGACCCCAGTGAAGGTGGCAGTGGCTGCTATGCTGGTGAATGCCATCCTTTCTGTTATTCTAATGCATACCGCTCTCGAGCATGCAGGTTTGGCCCTGGCCCTCTCCCTTGCCTCCACCTTGCAGCTTGTTATGCTTATCGTTTTGCTGCGAAAGCGTCTGGGAGGTATTGGGGGGAGGGTGGTGGTGCTCTCAATGGTGCGATCTCTTTTTGCCTCCTTCATTATGGGTGCATGTATCTATCTGCTGGCCTTTAGGATATTAGTTGGTGTGCTGGGGCAGGGCGTTTCCTCTCTTGCATTCGGCATCCTTGTGGTGGTTTGTGGAGGTCTAGCTATATTCCTTATTTCAGCAAAGATGTTAGGGAGCCAAGAGCTGGCATACGTGACAAACCTATTCAAGCCCTCGAAAAAGAGGGAGCAAACATAGAAAAGGGAACTGACAATATTTGATGCATTCGCAAAAAGTCGATTTCGTTCAATCTCGTTCACGAAACACTTTTTGCGAGTTTGTCATATTTGATGATCTCGTAGAAAATCGAAAAGATCAGCATTTGGAGTAATGCCCTTAGGGCTAACTACAGGCAATAATTCGCAATTCCTGAATCCCTAAACTCGCAATTGTCTGCAAGAAGGAATTTTTACAGGCGCATCATATTTATCTTGAATACAAAATCAAAACATGGCAGATTTAACTTGTTACATGTCGGCAACAGCCTGGAAAGTGGGGATGTAGCTCAGATGGGAGAGCGGTACGTTCGCAACGTACAGGTCAGGGGTTCGATTCCCCTCATCTCCACCAAAACGCTAAAACTGAGGAGGCATTGAGTGGCAAGAAGTGCTGAGGTTAAGCGAAGGACCAAGGAGACAGACATCCAGATAACGCTAAATCTGGATGGAAAGGGGCTGTCCTCTATTGATACAAGCATCCCTTTTCTCGACCACATGTTTGAATTGATGGCAGGCCATGGGTTTATGGATCTTACTGTAAAGGCAAAGGGAGATACCGAAATAGATTATCACCATACGGTTGAAGATCTTGGTATCTGCCTGGGTCAGGCCGTTAGCAAGGCTTTGGGCGAAAAAAAGGCCATAAGGAGATACGGTAAGGCAAGCGTTCCCATGGATGAGGCCCTCGCCCAGGTGGTGATTGATATCTCAAACAGACCCTATCTTTCCTATAAGGTACCCTTAAAGACAAGTTTAACCGGAAAGTTTGACGTAGGCATTCTCAGCGAGTTTTTTAGGGCCCTGGTAAATCATGCGGGCCTTACCATGCATATTGAGCTTGTTTCTGGTGATGATCCGCATCACAGTGCTGAGGCAATTTTTAAGGCATTTGCCCGGGCACTTGACGATGCTTCTCAAAGGGAAGAAAGGCTTGAGGGTGTCCCATCCACCAAGGGCCTGTTATAGTAAATCCTTTTCACACCCAAAAACATCTCGTCATCGGTGTTTTTTCCCCTTCTGGTGTTTTCTTTCCATCTGTCAAATCTATGACCATCAGTATGAATAGAGTGAGCGTTTTGCCAAAGGCATTAAGAAAATCCTTGTCGTAGAATTCACTGCACCTTCAACCAATACATCATTCTGCAAACGCTTCTAACCAATACCAATTTTTTTACTTGACAGGGGTCTTTAAAAATGTTCATATTCTGAACACTCTTTTATGCCAACAAAGAGATGGAAAAACGCAATATTTTCAGTATGTTATAGGCTTTACTCTGATGTAACCTACGGGGCGGAGCTGTCCGCGCAAAGAGTGGTGAGCATAGCGCATAGTGTGAAAGAGACAGGAAAAGGATGGTAAAGTTTCGAAAAATAACAAGCTTCAAAAAATCATTTAAATAGCGAACGCACGCCTTGCTCTTTGCGCCATGCGCTTTGCTCCTCGCTTTGCAGATCACCGCATTAATCTCAAACCCCAATTTTACCTTCAGTGTACTAATTCACGTAACAGTCTCACTGCAATCTTCTGTGCTAAAAGATGGATCCGCAAGACCTTAGATCCCTTCAACTTCTTGAAGAGATAGATAATAATCATAGCCCGAGCCAGAGAGATCTGGCCCAAAAGCTGAATATCTCACTCGGTCTGGTAAATTCCTTCATCAAAAGGCTCGCAACAAAGGGATATGTGAAGATCACAACCATCCCCAGAAATCGGGTAAAGTACATACTCACACCAAAGGGATTCACGGAAAAGAGTCGGCTTACCTATGAATTTATTCAGTATTCCTTTCATTTTTACAAAAGAGCAATCAGGGATATTGAGGGGTTACTCAATGATTTTCAGAAGAAGGGCGTTAGAAAGGTAGTTTTCTATGGTGCAAATGACTTGGCTGAGATTGCCTTTATATCTCTGAGGGGTACAGACATAAAGCTGCTAGGGGTGGCAGACGAAGAAAAACAGGGGAAAGATTTTTTGGGTTTCACGGTCAAATCGATAACAGAATTGAAAAAAGCAGGATTTGACAGGGTTATTGTGACCACTATTGATTCGAAAGAGGCTCAACTCGATAAGCTATTGGGAAAAATGATTCCAAGAGAAAAGATTGTTATGCTTGGGTAGCAAAGAGTCAGCGTCAAGAGGACGGGGTTTCGCTGGGGAATGAAACGAATACCAAAGGGAGATCTGCAATGCATATCACTATGATTGGTACGGGTTATGTAGGATTGGTTTCAGGCGCCGGATTGGCTGATTTCGGTATGCAGGTTATCTGTGTTGATAAAAATGTCGATAGGATCCAAGGCCTCAATAGAGGAGAAATACCCTTTTACGAGCCTGGGCTGGAGGAGTTCGTGGAAAGGAACGTGAAGAATGGGAGACTATCATTTACAACCGATCTAAAAATGGCGGTTGAGAACTCCCTCGTGATCTTTGTCGCTGTTGGCACACCTGATGATGGCCAGGGCAAAACAGATCTCTCTCAGGTAGAGGACGTGGCCAAAAGGCTGGCACAAGCTATTGATGAATATAAGGTGATCGTTATGAAGAGTACCGTGCCGGTTGGCACCAACCGGTGGTTAAAAGAGATGATCCAGGCGAATCTGAAAAAAGATATTACCGTGGATGTAGTATCCAATCCCGAATTTTTGCGTGAAGGATCTGCCATTGAAGACTTTATGAGACCCAATAGAGTGGTTCTTGGCTCTGACAGTGCACAGGCATTGGCTGTTGTAAAGGATATCTATCGTGTCCTGTACCTGATTGAGGCCCCATTTGTTTCTACCAATTTGGAGACCGCTGAATTGATCAAATATGCTTCAAACGCCTTTTTGGCAACCAAGATATCTTTTATTAATGAGGTGGCCAATATTTGTGAAAAAGTGGGCGCAGATGTGCATGATGTGGCGAGGGCTATGGGTCTCGATAAGAGAATTGGCCCAAAATTTCTCCATTCGGGGCCAGGCTACGGGGGCTCTTGTTTTCCTAAGGACACCCTTGCTTTTGCCGATCTGGGAAAAACGCTGGGCTCACCTGCACGTATCGTTGAGGCGGTGATTGCAGTAAACCGGAATCAGCGGGCAAGGATGATCACTAAAATAGAAAATGCTATTGGCCCTCTAGATGGAAAGGTAGTTGGGGTATTAGGACTCACCTTTAAACCCAATACCAGTGATGTGAGAGAGTCTCCTGCCCTTGATATCGTTCAAGCATTGTTGCGTAAGGGGGCACAGATAAGGGCCTATGATCCCGCAGGAATGGATGAGTTTCAAAAGGTAGTAAATGATGAGAAAATCTCCTATTGGAAAAATGCCTATGAGGCAGCGAGAGGCGCAGAGGCCCTTGTTTTTCTCACAGAATGGAACGAGTTCAGAAACCTTGATCTCAAGAAACTGAAAGAAGCCCTTGCAAAGCCAGTGGTCCTGGATTTGCGAAATATTTATGAGCCTGAAAGGGTGACTGACCTGGGATTCCGATATATGGGGGTTGGGCGCGGCACTGCCGTGTAGTTCAACCTGCGTGTAAGGCTTGATGGATATCAAGGTAGAATAAGCTTAAGGAGGGGGGCTTGAAATGAAAGCTTGGAGAAAAGGTCTTTTAGTAGCCTTGGCCATGATTCTCTGCACAACACTACTAATGCCCCTGGTATCTGCTGAGGAGATTCAAAAGATCAATATCAATACAGCATGTGTCGAGGAATTGGTCCAGCTTAAATGGATCGGGCCCAAATATGCGCAGAGGATTGTCGAATACCGGGAAAAGAATGGCCCCTTTGAGAAGCCCGAAGACATTATGCTTGTCTCTGGAATTGGCCCCAGGGCCTGGGAGGCGAACAAGGATCGGATAGTGATCGAATAATCTTTTCTCATCGTACCAAGCAGGTTCTTGGAGATCGACGGAGTGCATCCAGAGAATAGCAACAAATCCACTCCAGAGGTCCAAATTTGAAATTTCGAATTCAAGCCATCAACGACTGAAAAAGCTCTTAATGTTATGCACCCAGAGCAAAGGCGCATTTTTCGATCATTGACACCTGAGAAGAAACTCAAGATTGCGCTCAGGCTTTATTATTCGGCAAGGGACACGAAGGCAGCCGGTTTGCGGATGCAGAATCCGGACTGGACCGAAGAGAAGATTCAGACAAAGGTGCGAGAGATTTTTCTCTATGCGCGAACCTAATCTATTTCAAATTTTTACGAGCCGCATGAACAGGCTTGGTATGCGGTATATAGTGACGGGGGCAGTTGCCAGTATTGTTTACGGTGAGCCTCGCCTGACGCACGATATTGATCTGGTGTTAGAATTAAGTGCTGAAAATGCGGAGAAAATTCCAAAGGTTTTTCCACCAGAAGAATTTTATTGTCCACCAGTTGAAAACATTAAGCAGGAAGCCATGCGACCGCTTCGTGGCCATTTTAACATTATCCATGATGAAACTGGTTTTAAAGCTGATGTTTATATTGCTGGCCAAGATGAACTTCATTATTCGGCCCTGCAGAATAGAAGGAAGCTTGAAATGGAGGCGGAAACAGTCTGGTTGGCACCGCCTGAATATGTCATTTTGCGTAAACTTGAGTACTACCGGGAAGGAAAATCGGAAAAGCATTTGAGAGATATCGCCAGTATGATAGAGATCTCTTCTGACCGAATAGACTTCGTAGAACTCGAAAATACAATCAAAGGATATGGCTTGGAAGAAGAGTGGGCAAGGGCACAAAAGATGGTCAATTCTTCCAACCTTTAAGCTTCCAGCTATGAGAGTCTGTGAACATAACCCTTTTCTCCTGAGCAAGCACGTGTTTTGGTGCTGGTAGGCAGTACTGCAAAACCCTGTGATGGCTTGCCACATCTTTTGTGTGAAAAGTGAAGATAGTACAAAAAGGGAGCCGATCCGTCTATTCTTTCTGAAAAAGTGAGCAAAGAGAAATATCACTGTGAAAATCGTTAGCGTGGTGGGGGCTCGCCCCCAATTTATCAAGGCAGTTCCTGTTAGCAAAGCCCTGAGAAAGGCGGGTCATCGCGAGATCTTGATACATACCGGCCAACACTATGATTACGGAATGTCACAGGTCTTTTTTGAAGAACTTGGTATCTCTGAGCCGGATACGAACCTGGGAGTAGGCTCTGGCCCTCATGGCTGGCAGACCGGTCAGATGTTGATGCGCATTGAGGAAATACTAGTGAAAGAAAGGCCTGATTGGGCGCTCGTCTATGGGGATACAAATTCAACGCTGGCAGGGGCGCTTGCAGCGGTAAAATTGCACATTCCTCTGGCCCACGTTGAGGCAGGGCTGCGCTCTTTCAACCGGGAAATGCCAGAAGAACACAATAGGGTGCTCACGGATCACTGCTCCGACCTCCTCTTTTGTCCCACTCACACAGCATTAGGAAATCTAACCAAAGAAGGGATCACGAATGGTGTGAGCCTCGTGGGAGACACAATGTATGATGCTGTGTTAGAGTTTACAGAGATTGCCCAGAAGCATTCGAGTATCTTGCAAACCCTTGGGTTCGAGTCAAAAGGGTATCTGCTTGCGACACTGCACCGGCCATATAATACGGATGTACCTGAGAGCCTGAAGAGTATTTTGGCCGCATTTGTTGAAATTAAAGAGCCCATTGTCTTCTCCGTCCATCCTCGCACGCGGCAAAAGATTGATGAGTTTGGTCTTGACAATCCGCAGTCCAAAATCGGAAATCTGCAATTTATTAACCCTGTAGGATACCTCGATATGCTCATGCTTGAGCAAAATGCCCGCCTGATCTTGACTGATTCCGGTGGAATGCAAAAGGAGGCATATTTCTTCGGGGTCCCCTGTATCACGCTACGCCCGGAGACTGAATGGGTTGAAACTGTTGATGGAGGGTGGAATGTGGTGGTCGGTAGCGACCATGCGCTAATCGTTCAGAAAACCCGAACCATGAAACCGCCTCCTCAGTCGCAAAGGCAGATATTTGGCGACGGCCATGCCGGTGAGAGGATCCTCAAGACACTTGTAGATAACAACCAATA
>JAFDDT010000237.1 GCA_019310725.1 Deltaproteobacteria bacterium
CAGGCCTCATGGGGGCGAGGTTTGGCAAACAAGGTCTACAATTGGTTAGCTTCATATGTGGCCAAATTTCCTATAGAGGATCTTACGTCTGGATTTCGTGCCGTAAAATCAGAAATTGCCCATAACTTTTTATATCTTCTTCCCAACACCTACTCTTACCCCACTACCATCACATTGAGTGTTTTAAGGAGTGGAAGAAGCGTGAAATATGTGCCCATTAATGCCCAGAGCCGAAAGAAAGGGAAAAGCAAGATAAAGGTGTTTCGAGACGGGATTCGATTTTTCCTGATCATAGCTAAGATCTGCACCCTGTATTCGCCTTTCAGAATATTTCTTCCCATAAGCATAATGATGTTTTTATTAGGGCTCTCTTATTATATCTATACCTTTATAGCTTGGGGCCGATTTACCAATATGAGTGCCCTGTTGTTTACAACCTCAATCCTGATATTTATGATGGGACTTATCTCAGAGCAGATTTGCCAGATGAGGTTTGAACGTAGTGAGGGAGATAAATTTATCTAAAGGTGAGAATTGCGCCAATCTTATTAACGGTCACCGTGGCATATGAGATTCTCAGTTATTGTTCCTGCATATGAGGCAGAGGCAACTCTACCAATATTGTTTTATTCTTTGTCCAATCAAAGCTGCAAGGATTTTGAAGTGATTGTCATAGACGATTGCTCGAGGGATGGCACTCCTGATATCGCCCGATCCTATGACTGCAAGCTGATTCAGTTGCAGCAAAACCGCGGTCCGGCATATTGCCGTAATATGGGGACCAAAAACGCTCGGGGAGAGATACTCGTTTTTACGGATAGTGATTGTTGTGTTGATCGTTATTGGCTTGAATACATTGAAAAACACTTTTCTCAAAACGATACTGAGGCACTGATGGGGAGTATTGTCTTAAGACCTTCAACCTTTCTGGGAGATTCTATCTCGGCCCTTGGATTCCCTGCAGGTGGAGCTATAGGATTTGATAAGATTTGGAAGGTGGATCAAAAGGGATTTACAGATAGCCTCAGTTCTTGCAACTGTGCCATGAAAAAAGATATTTTCTGGGAGGTTGGCGGATTTGATGAATCCTTTCCATACCCCGGTGGAGAGGATAGCTTCTTGGCCTATAATTTAAGAAGGATGAATTACAGGATAAGATATTGTCCCGATGTCCTGGTATATCATGGGGCTCGCGATTCATTCTGGGATTTCTTGAAATGGCAATTTCGAAGGGGTGAGAGCAGCTTCATATTTGCTACAAAAGTTTCTAATAGAAAGAACTTCTTGTCATTGAGGATGTGGTCTACCGGGAACATCATCAGATACTATTACAAGGACAAAAAATTTCCAATGGTACTTTTCCTGTTGGGCACAAGCTTATTCCTGCAATTTATTGGATTTCTGTTTGCTAAACACAAGAGAGAGGCTTATGCGAGTTTTAATCATTAATCCACCATGGCCAGGTAAAGGATTCGGTACAAGATCACAGAACAGAATAATAAAACACAGAAGTGACAAGTATCTCCAATACCCCATCTTCCTAGCGTACAGTGCGACTCAACTAAAGCAGGGGGGTCATAGCGTGGCGTATATAGATTCGGTAATCCAGGATTTAGACATTACCCAAACCCTTGTTGAGGCCCAGAGAAAAGAGCCAGAGGTCATATTTATGGAGACCACCACCCCTTCAATTGACGCCGACTATGAGAGCTTACTGGCACTTAAAAATGCAACGGGCGCCAAGGTTATCGTGGGTGGTCCACACGCTACCTATTTTCATAAAGCGGTATTAAAAGACTGCCCGGCAATAGATATTGTTATTCGCCATGAATTTGATACAAAAATCGCTAAGGTCGTGTCGAACCTAAATAGCGTAGGAGCTGTTGAGGGAGTTACCTATCGGAATGGCACAAAAATAGTTGATAACGGCGATGGCAGCCTTGCCGAAGACCTGGACAAAATCCCATTTCCCGATCGAGAGATTATCCCATGGCAGTGGTATTTAGAGGCGTGGTATTCCCGACAGCCATTTATGAATATGATGACCTCGCGTGGATGCCCTTACCATTGCGCCTTCTGCCTATGGCCACAGAGTATGTATGGCCATAAGCAGCGTTTCCGGAGTCTCGATAATGTATTTGCTGAAATCCATTATCTCGTTGACCGGTATGGTCTCAAAGAGATAAATGTTGACGACGCAACATTCACTACGGACAAACAGCGAGTGATCGAATTTTGTCAAAGGCTTCGTTCGGAAAAAATCAAGCTTATATGGACCTGTAATGGCAGATTGGACAATCTGGATGATGAAATGCTGGCAGAGATGAAGATGAGCGGCTGTAAGATGATTCGGCTTGGGGTTGAGAGTGGATCCCAAGAGGTGCTCAATAAGATAAGAAAGGGGTTCACTCTTGAGCAGATTGAAGATGGAATGCGATTGGTCAAAAGGCATGGCATCCAGGCGCTGGGCGGATTTATGTTTGGATTTCCCTATGATTCAAGGGAAACCGTGGAACAGACCCTTCGTTTTGCCAAGAAATTGTCTCCTGACCAGGTGCAATTTTCGATCTCGATGTGCTATCCAGGAACTTCCCTATATGAGTATGCAAAAAATAACGATTTGTTATTGGCGAAGAGTTTCGCAGAGTTCGATATGACCCATGGCCCTGTGGTTAAGACGGTGGATATGGACAGAGATGAACTTGAGCACATTCTTTCTAGGGCTTACAGAGAGTTCTATTTCAGGCCGCGATTTATACTTCAGACCCTCTTTCACATGACTAATATGGACGAAATCAATCGGGTCCTGCGGTCAGTAGTAAGCGTCCTTAGAACAATTAGATTACATAAAGGGTAGTTATCGGTATTCCTACCACTTGCCTATTCTGTTTATTCTGGTTACCTCTTCAGATGGGAAATTACATTACAAGCTATATAAACCAAATAGCGGTTTGTGATTGGTGAGTTGTTTTTGTGGTTGAAGCTTTCTTGCATATTTGTTTTGGGAGATAAGACATCAATAGGTGAGCTGCTTGTTCTGCGTGAAGACCTGCTCACTGTATTCAATATCACACGGCAGTCCCTTATGGAAAATGACAGCTGGTTAGGGAAGGAATGAAGATTCTCTATATCATCTATGACGACACAAGAAATCCCTGGTGCGGCGGTGGCGGAGCGTACCGTGCCGCAAAAGTCAATGAAGATATCATTCACAATAGCCAGGCTACAGTTCTAACCCTAACAGGAAATTTTCCTGGAGCAAAAGATGAAACCATAAATGGTGTGCATTATTTAAGAGTTGGTTTGAAATCGTCCTATTTACTCAGCAGAATAAGTTTCACCATCCTTATCCCATTCCTGATAAGAAAGCATGCAAGTGATATTCTCATCAATGATTGCTCCTACTTTGCTCCGTGCTTTGCCGATTTATACACAAAGAGATCTGTAGTAAATATCATCCATCATCTCATGGGAAGACATGCCTTTAGAATCTATCCCCTTTTTGGATTTTTCCCTTTTATCTCTGAAAAAATCCTGTTGAAGATCGCTAAAAACACAATAACTCCTGCGGAGACCGTAAAGGCGGATATTCAAAAGAGCTATCGAGGCAAAAACGTTTTAAACTTGGCTAATGGCGTCTCTGAGGATTTGTTCCACCTGAAGCCGGAGGAGGGAGATTTTATCCTGTTTCTCGGAAGAATTGATTTGTATATGAAGGGACTCGATATACTGCTTGAATCGTTTTCTCAAGTCAGTAATCAGCATATGAACCTCAAAATTGCGGGAAGTGGAAAAAGGGGGGATGTAAAGAAGTTACTAAAGCTAATTAAGGATTTTGAGCTAGAAAACAGGGTCGAATTCCTGGGAAAGGTGAGCGAAAAGGATAAACTCGAATTATTGCGAACTTGTTTATTCCTCGTAATGCCCTCCCGGTTTGAGGGATGGGGCATTACAGGGGTTGAAGCAAATGCTGCTGGTAAACCAGTCCTCGGAACCAAAATAAAGGGGCTCGGCGAAGCTGTTTTGCACGAGAAGACCGCTCTTTTGGTCGAACCAGAAGATGTTGAGAAACTTACAGCTTCTTTGGATTTCCTTATTGAAAATGGTGAAAAAAGAAGGAGCCTTGGCGAGGAAGGAAGAATCTGGGCTAGAAGATTTTCCTGGAAATCAATAGCTGCTGAACAATTTGATTTCTATAAAGCTGTTTTGGAGGACAAACAACGAATGTGATTATATCACTTTTGTTTTAAGAAAACTGCTACAGACGAGGAGGTGAAAGAATCAACGGACACAGAGACAAAAGTAAGTTGCCAATGAAACTGAATCTACTAGCAGAGATAGCGAGGCAAGATCCAAAGGTCAAATTCACATCGTTAGCCCACCTATCGGATGAGCAATGGCTGAAGGAGCGCTCCCTGGCACTGAACCCATATGTTGCTGCTGGAATAAATCGTGTGAGCTATGAATCATACGGAGAGGATCTTCGTGAAGAGCGACATCGGCCATTTCGGGATCGAAAGCTCGCACTTACAGCCAAATTATCCCGGAACCTGGTTCTAGGGCTTCGGCAATATGCAAAGGGCACTGGGGGGACTTTAGCAGGAGTTTCCGGGATAATCTTTAGCGATAGGCGAAAACCCGCACCAAACAAGCATTTCAGACGATCCGCCTTGTAAGACCTTCTATATACAGTGTACAATACGCCTCAAAACCACAAAATATAGGTCTTTATGTGATTTTTTTCTTGACATGTAAGACCCCACTTGATATGGTAGTCATATGGCGCACTTCCATAGTGTCCATGGAAAACCAAAGGTGGTATCTCAGACCTATATTGGATCACCAGCACGAGTGCTTTCCCTTGCAATCGGTCAAGGGCAAGAAACGCTTAAGCTCAAGGTAGAAGAGTTCGGGGCCTTGTGGCTGGCGCACCACGTAAGCCAGGATATCGATCTCCGCGCTCTGGTTGACAGGGTGATTCCACCGGGTGATCGGGAAAAAGGACCAACGATCGGTGAGTATTTCCTTTACTGTGTTTGGAATCGAATGGTGGAGGCAGTGAGCAAGAATAAACTGGCTACGTGGTATACACGAACGGCCATCCAGCATATTCGTCCTGTGGACATCGATGAGCTGACGAGCAAACGGTATTGGGAGAAATGGGATCGGGTACCCGAAGGCTCCCTGAGGGAGATCGCACGAGCCTTCTTTGCGCAACTATGGGAGCTCGAATCTCCACGCGCTGATTGCCTCCTTTTCGACACCACGAATTATTACACCTTTATGGCCAGCACCACAGAATCTGAACTCGCACGGAGAGGGAAGAATAAAGCAAGTCGGCACCATCTGCGTCAAATCGGCCTTGGCCTCCTGGTGACTCGGGACTCCAGGCTTCCTTTGTACTATACGGTGTATCCCGGCAACGTTCATGACAGTAAGCAGTTTGAAGCAATCATGGATGAGATATTCGCAATCGTCTGCGGCTTACACCATACCAAGGAACGTCTCACCGTGGTCATAGACAAAGGCATGAATTCAGAGGACAACTACGCGTGGATTGATGAACACTCACGGATCCACTTCGTGACCACCTATTCCACCTATTTTGCCGAGCAACTCGCTACCACACCCATTGAGCGATTTGAGCCCGTGGATATCCCCAAAAACCTGCGCCTGGTTGAGGAGGGCATGCCTGAGGAGCGCCTGCTTGCGTATCGAAGCAGTGGGGAATATTGGGGTAAGAAGAGAACCGTGGTGGTGACGTATAATCCTGCCACTGCACGAAAGAAAACCTATACGTTACAGAGCAAATTGGAGATCATACGGCAGGAGTTGCTTGTCATGCGGGCAAACGTAAAAGAGCACGCGCCACACTGGCGGAAACCGAACGTTATCCACAAACGCTATGTGCGTCTCTGTGAACGGTTGCATATCTCATCGGAGCTCTTTATACTGCAATTCCATCAATCCGATGATGGCCTATCAATGAGCTTCCGAAAAAACCCTTATCATGTAAGCAGGAAGCAAGCTATGTTCGGCAAGAATATCATCATCACCGATAATACCGACTGGACAACTCGGGAGATTGTGGAGGCCAGCCTTGATCGGTGGCAGGTGGAAAACCGTTTCCGGCTCAGCAATGATGATGATTTGGTAGCTACTAGGCCAATCAGACACTGGACGGATAGCAAGATCAGGTGCCACCTTTTCTCGTGCGTGGTTGCCCTGGCGTATCTGCGCAGATTGGAGCTCAAACTCGCTGCGGCCGGCATCAAGCGGACTGCGGAAGATGTAATGGATGATATGAGGCATCTGCACTCTGTGCTTACGGTAAGCAAAGGAACCAGAAAACCAGTCCGTCGACTCGAAACGCC
>JAFDDT010000238.1 GCA_019310725.1 Deltaproteobacteria bacterium
TATATCTCACGGGCAGAATTCAGGTCTAACCTGACACGGTTTGTTGCCTCACTGAGCACAGCCTTGTAGAGGAGCTGACCACCAATGAAGAGAGAAACGGCACCAACCACAAAGGAAACCACTAAGAAACTTGCTATGAGCTTGGATCTTGTTGAGTAGAACATATTTAAGTGCCTAAAGTGAGCTAAAATGCCTAAAGTGTCTAAAGTCAAAAAGTAGGTAGTATGGAGTATGAAGTAAGCACTAAAAACCTCTTCGCTGCCTATTGCATACTGCCTACTGCATACTGCTTACTGTGCAAAGGCCTATCTCTTTTCAATATAGCACCAGTAGGGCAATTCGCAAAACAGATACCGCATCTTACACATGTATCAAGGTTAATAACACATATGGTATCTACTTTTTTCTTTTTCCCTTTTCCCTTTGATGCTGCACTGTCTAATTTTTTGCCTTTTATATCCTTTTTGGTTTCACGTTTGTGCTCAGTAATAGCGTTTGTGGGGCAACTTCTTAGGCAGAGTAAACAACCGGTACAGGTATCTTCATCTATATAGTATTCAATAAGTGCCTTACAAACCTTTGCAGGGCATCTTTTTTCAACAATATGGGCTATATATTCATCTTTAAAGTACCTCAGAGTGGTAAGGACAGGATTTGGTGCAGTCTGTCCCAATCCACAAAGAGAACCATTTTTCACCAACTCCCCGAGTTCTTCAAGTAACCCCAAATCCTCCTCTTCACCTTGACCATTAACTATCTTTTCTAATATGTTAAGCAGCTTTTCTGTTCCTATACGGCATGGTGAACACTTCCCACAGCTTTCTTCCTGGGTAAAATTAATAAAGTATTTAGCTATATCCACCATACATACATCTTCATCGAGGACAATCATACCTCCCGATCCCAGGATTGATCCAGCAGCCTCCAATGACTCATATGTTACCTCTTTATCAAGATAACTTTCCGGAAGGCATCCTCCTGAGGGGCCCCCGGTCTGAACGGCCTTAAATCTCTTTCCATGAGGTATTCCACCACCGATATCATTTATTATTTCCCCGAGTTTTATCCCCATAGGCACTTCAACTAATCCCGAATTGTTTATCTTTCCTGTAAGAGAGAAGACAACGGTACCCTTGGATGGCCCAGAGCCCATATCAGCAAACCATTTAGCCCCATTTTTGATAATAAGAGGGATAAAGGAATATGTCTTGACATTGTTGATATTTGTAGGTTTTCCCCAAAGACCCTCTGAAGCAGGATAAGGAGGTCGCGGGCGTGGACTTGCTCGTTCACCCATAATAGATGCCATTAATGCGGTTTCTTCCCCGGACACGAATGCACCTGCACCCTGATTGATCTGAAGATCGAAATCAAAATCGGAACCAAATATTTTAGATCCGAGAAATCCTTTTGTCCTCGCCTGTGAAATAGCAACTTCAAGTCTATGAATAGCAAGGGGATATTCTGCCCTAACGTAGATAAATCCCTTTGAGGCCCCGATGGCAAATGCCCCAATAATCATACCTTCAATTATACTATGTGGAGTTGATTCAAGAATAACCCGATCCATGAATGCACCGGGATCACCTTCATCTGCATTACATATTACATATCTCTGAATAGGAGCTCCACCATTACTGCGCCGCGCAAAATCCCATTTGACACCGGTGAGAAAGCCAGCACCACCACGTCCACGCAATTGAGAGGATTTAACCTCCTCTATTATCTCTTCAGCTGTCATGGCCAAGATTGCCTGGCGGGCCGCCCTGTATCCTCCAATAGAAATATATTCTTCTATCTCTTCTGGATTGATATATCCACAGTGGGAGGTAATCATTTTTTTCTGTCTATTATAGAAAGGAATATCTGTCCATTTTGGGATAGGATTGCCTGTGGTGGGATCATGATAATGGAGTTTGCTTACAGGGATGCCATTTATTAGGTGGGAGTTAACAATATCTTTTACGTCATCGGGTTTCAATCGACAATAGAGAATATCATCAGGTTCTACTATTGCGGTCGGTCCTATCTGACAGAAACCATGACATCCTGTTAGTTTTACCTCTACATCAGTTAATTTATGTTCAATGATCTCACGTTCAAATTCTCTGTGTATTTGGGGTGCGCCAGCGGATACACAACCCGTACCCTGACAGACAAGTATTGTTCGTTTTGCGGTCATTTTTTCTCCTTTGGACGCAGATGAACGCAGATTGTCACGATTTCAAATATAATGAACTAAAGTAAATATTTTCTGCGGGTACCCGCCCGCCTCGCCTTGCGGACTCGCATGGCGGGCAGGTCGGCGAAAATCTGCGTCCTAATGAAACTATTTTCACCACCAATCCGGGGTCACGGTTTCATCACTTTCTTTCATTAAATCTTCATGTATTGCCTTTGCCGCCATCCGACCGGCCCCCATAGCAGAGATAACCGTTGCTGCTCCGGTAACAATATCTCCACCTGCATAGACGAGCTTCTTGCTTGTCCTGCCCCAATCATCAGTTTCAATGTATCCCCATTTATTTGTCCTCATATCAGGGGTTGTTTTGGTAATCAATGGATTGGCCTCGCCACCTATGCTCACAAGAACCTGGTCGCAATCAAATTCAAAGAAGGAATCCTTTATAGGAACAGGTCTTTGTCTTCCTGATTCATCAGGCTCCCCAAGTTCATATCTCTGGCATTTCATTCCAGTAACCCATCCCTCGTCATTACCGAAAATCTCAACAGGACTTGAAAGGAGTTTAAACTCTATCTTTTCCTCCTCTGCATGATGAACCTCTGCGGCCCTTGCTGGCATCTGCTCTCTTGCACGCCTATAAACAATGGTAACCTCTTCTGCTCCCAATCGGATAGCAGTCCGTGCAGAATCCATAGCAACATTACCCCCTCCAAGAACGGCAACCTTTTTTCCTATTATCATGGGGGTTCTGTATTGTGGAAATAGATAGGACTTCATCAGATTGCTCCGGGTGAGATATTCATTTGCTGAAAATACCCCATTGAAGTTATTGCCAGGTATGTTTAAGAAGATTGGAAGCCCAGCTCCTACCCCAATATATACTGCATTGAATCCCAAGACATTGAAGAGATCATCAACCTTATAGAGCCTGCCAATCACGTTGTTATATAAGATTTTTACACCTAGATCTTCCAAGGCCATGATTTCACTTTCCACAATCTTTTTTGGCAGCCTGAATTCTGGAATACCATAAACCAGTACACCTCCTCCGCGATGAAATGCCTCATAGATGGTGACCTCATAACCGAGTTTTATCAAATCTCCAGCAACAGTCAAACCAGAGGGACCCGAACCTATGACAGCTACTTTAAAACCATTTTTTTTCGGTATTTCAGGTAGCTCCATAAGATTATTCTCTCGCTCATAATCAGCAACGAATCTCTCAAGGTTTCCTATGGCAACAGCCTCCTTTATATCCTTCTTTCCCCTGACACATACCTCTTCACATTGGGTCTCCTGTGGGCAAACACGTCCACACACAGCCGGGAGAACATTTTTGGTTTTAATGACTCGAGCTGCCGCAGCAAATTTTTTCTCAGCAACCAGGGCAATGAATTCAGGGATAGGCGCTTCTACCGGGCAGCCAGACACACAGGGCATTTTTTTGCAACTCAAACAGCGCTGTGCCTCAGCTACTGCCTCTTCTGGTGTATAGCCGTATGGGACCTCCTCGAAATTACGATTTCTCAGGTCAGGTGGCTGTTCAGCCATTCCGTGCCGCTCAATGGCCATCCGCTCTTTGGCTGTTAATTCCATTTAGATAACCTTTTTAAATAGTTCTATTGGTTGAATTCGTTGAATTGGTTCAATTGGTTAACAAATAAAACCAGTGAAACAAACAGAACCAATGAAACTAAACTGTTTCAGCCCTACATCCGTGGGAGTAAGACTGATAGACAACTGACTCCTGTTCTGTGTATGCGCTCTTCCGCTGATTCAATTCCTTCCAATCAACCTTGTGTCCATCAAATTCCGGCCCATCAACACATGCAAATCTTGTCTCTCCTCCAACACTAACCCTGCATGCGCCACACATTCCCGTGCCATCAAGCATAATAGAATTGAGGGCAACCTTGGTTGGAATATTGTATGGCCTCGTTGCCTCAGAACATCTTTCAAGCATTTGTGTGCATCCTATGAAGAAGGCCTGATCAATCTTGACCCCCTTCTCAAGCATCTCTGTGATAACGTCTTCAACCTTGCCTTTCTTGCCTTTAGAACCATCACTTGTTGCGTATAAAACCTGATCACTCACCGCATGGAGTTCCTTTTCATGATAGAACATAAAACTGTAACGCGCTTCAATGATAGAGATAACCTTATTCCCAGCCTCCTTGCATGCCTTTGCTATTGGGTAAATCCCTCCAATTCCATAACATCCACCCCCTAAAACAACGGTGCCATAATTTTTTATCTCTGAGGGGACGCCTAATGGTCCTGTTACAGCATATAGTGAATCTCCAATCTTCATGCGTGCCAACTCCAGGGTGGAGATACCAACTTCTAAAATATGTAGGGTTATTGTGCCAGTATCAATATTCCAGTCTGATACAGTAAATGGTATTCTCTCGCTATATTCACTACCCATAACAATAACAAATTGCCCTGCCTTAATGGAATGTGCAATCTCTGGTGCCTTAACAACCATCTTGTGGACGTTAAATATTTCGGACTTTTCTGTTAGTTCATACATACGTGTCTCCTAAGCCTTATAAGCTGGGGTTAAAAAATAGGCATAAGGCTAAAGGCGCAGGGAA
>JAFDDT010000239.1 GCA_019310725.1 Deltaproteobacteria bacterium
GCTACGTTCGCTGGCAGAGCCGCTCCAGGTCGGTATGGATAATGGTGCACGACGGGCCCTGGTTCCTTTGGAGAACAAGCGGAACTTCCTGGATGTGTCGGGCGACATCGTCGAACGGGTTGACCCTATCTTCTTCTCCGACCCCATGACAGCAGCGATGAAGGCGCTGGGGATGACGTAGGATGATGTCGGCAAACAGAAAATCGCCTGTGGAAAGCTTTGAAGCCCTGCAGGAAGATAAATGAGCATGAGACAGATCGACTTTTACGAGTTCGCCGGCATAGTGGCTCCCGATGTCATCGTCCTGCTTGCCGCAGGGTTAATTTGGCTGAATTCAGACCCAACATTGAGATGGTCTCCCGGAACGAAGTGTAAAAGGTAGTCGAGGAGTTTCTCCAATTCCTTTTGAGGAATCTGGAAAGCCCGGAGGACGTACTCGACATCAGGTAAACCTAAGCTATTTAGAACGAGTGTTCCTTTGAGCAGTAAATGGAATAACGTTGAGATCGCACAAATCGAATAAGTTGAAGCCATCGCCTTTAAAACTTAATGGAATTGAAAGGTTTTAGATCATGACTAATTACAAGATTAACGCTTCTCCAACTAAAGAGCTGTTCATTAGAACGCTAATCAAGGATATATCTATCATCGACGCGGTCCTCGACTTGGTGGATAACTCGATTGACGGGTATTTGCGGCACGGCTATACCGATCGAAAAAAGATAATGATAAAGATTTCAGGAAAGCGCTTTGAAGTATGGGACAACTGTGGCGGCATAGACTTAGAGTCTGCTCGAAATCTAGTTTTTCGATTTGGTGTTCATAAAGCCACTAATAAACACAGACTGGGTGTATACGGGATTGGCCTAAAAAGAGCGGTATTCAAGATGGGCTCAAGAATGCTATTTGAATCTGATGACTCAAAGAACTATTTTCGAATAAATGTTGACTTTCAAGAATGGCAAAAAACTGACGACTGGACCTTAGAATTTGAAGAGATCACTGGTAGCAAGGGGTCTGCATTCACAAAAATATGTGTAACTGGCCTTTACGATGAAGTGTCAGGGGAGTTCCTAACAAACAGATTCAAGAATGAGTTAATGGACAGAATAGCTAAGACATATTTTTTATTTATGAAGGAGACTGTTGATATTTATTTAGATGATAGCAAAATCGATCCATTTGAATTAGAGATAGGCTTCTCAGAAGATGTTGAGCCCGCTAACAAATCCTTCAAGATTGATGATGTCAAGGTCAAACTGACCTCTGGTGCTCATCCTGATTACCATAATCCTGGATGGTATATCTTTTGTAATAAGCGACTTATAGTTTTAGGTGATCACACCTCTTTGTCTGGGTGGGGAAGTCGTGGCGTACCCAACTATCATCCAAAATTCAACAGATTCAAGGGCTTTGCTTATTTTGATTCAGATGACCCTACAAAATTGCCTTGGAAGACAGCAAAGAACGGGATCGACGTAAGCTCGCCAGTTTACATTAAGGCACTGGACGAAATGCAAACAATGACGCAACAATACACGAGCTTCATGTCCAAGGCCTATCCAACTGAACGGGAGGAGACGATTGGAAAAGATATCCTGGGAGACTTGGCCACGAAATCCGTTTTCGATATTGAACGGGATCAAGCTTTTAAGGCTCCTGAGATACCGACTGCTCCGAAGATGACGACAATCAGTTATCGAAAGCCTAAAAAAGAGGTTGAAGCGCTCAAGAGATGTATGGGGAAAAGATACATGTCTAATAGAGAATTAGGTGAACGTACATTTGATTACTACAAAGAAATGGAGTGCCCTGATGAGGAATGAAAGCACCATCGAGAAATCTCGAAGCAGTTATGAAAAAATCAATTATCTTCTCAGGCCTGCGAAGCAGGTTGAGAGGAAGCTAATTATTGAAGCATTACACTGCCTGCGGAGAAAATTTCCGATCGAAAATTATCAATATGTCGGTATGGGCTCCCTATTTTATGTCGATTATTACATGTTTCATAAATACTTGGGAATTAAAGATATGATTTCTATAGAAAAGGACGAGGAGAAAATTGATAGGTTTAAGTTCAACAAGCCATATAGTTTCATTAAGCTAATTCCTGGGGTTTCAACTGATGTGCTTCCAACGTTAGACTGGCAAAAGGGTATGTTCATTTGGTTAGATTATGACTATAAAATGTCAATGAGTATTGTAGATGATATTCAAATTGTCTGTAACTACATAAAGCCTGGCAGCCTATTTATAATCACCGTTGATGCAGAACCTAAAAGATTTGGAGCTTCCGATAATGATGGCTTTGAAGGTAGTCCCAAGCAGCGCTTAGAAAATTTTAAAAAGGAGTTACATCCATATTTTCCACCAGAACTTTCTCCAAGAGATCTTTCTGAGAAAAACTTCCCACGTTTATTAAGACGCACGATAGTAAACGTAATAGAGGAAAGGTTGAGAAGAAGAAAACTTGGATATATACAAATTTTCAATGTAAAATATCGGGATACATCACAAATGTATACCTTTGGTTGTGTTTTTGAAAATATCTCTGGGGAGATTGAAGACACCGGGTTGTTCAAGCTGGATTTCATATCGAAGAATAATACATTAGTCGAAATTAACTTGCCGATCATCACGCCCCTAGAGAAAATCCATTTTGATAAATTGATTCCAGGCATCGCGAAAAAGCTCAAAGCCTTTAATATAGCTGAAGACAAAGTAAACAATTATGAAAAATACTACAGGTATTATCCTCAATATTACGAATCTCTGCTATGATTTCCAAAGATAGCAGGGGATAAACACTGCTCCTACAGGAATCGCTGAAATGTCGAAAAGCAGACCAAATATTTTACAAAAAGAGTTAAAAGGAGAATTGCATACATCTAAACACGGTGTGATTTATCATGGGGATTGTCTGGAACTGCTTGGTGTTATTAGATCTGAAAGCATCGACTGTGTCTTTGCCGACCCACCATTTAATCTTAGAAAAAGGTACGGCCCAAGAGCCGTCGATAATACAAGTGCTGACAAATATTCGCACTGGTGCGAACGGTGGATGAGTGAGTGTGTGAGAGCCTTAAAACCGGGCGGAGCTATCTTCGTCTATCATATTACCAAATGGGCTCTTCGATTAGGATCGTTAATTGAGAATAACGGTTTAGTATTTCGGCACTGGATAGCTGTTTCAATGAAAAATAATTATCCTCGGGGGAATGGGCTCTATCCTGCGCATTATGCCCTTCTTTATTTTACTAAGGGCAAGCCAAGAGTCTTTAATAAGTTGAGGATTCCTATACCAGCTTGCCGTCATTGTGGAAAAGAAATTAAGGATTATGGAGGTCATCGCGGAAAACTCAAAGAAGAAGGCCTAAATCTTAGCGACTTTTGGGAGGACACTTCTCCAGTGAGACACCGAAAATTTAAAAAAAGAGAAGCCAATGAATTAAATCCCATGATCCCTGAAAGAGCTATATTGATGTCCACAAAGCCTGAGGACATTGTTTTTGATCCATTCGGCGGCGGCGGTTCATCTTATATGGTAGCTGAAAAAAATAATCGTTTTTGGATTGGCTCGGAGATTGAAGATTGTTCGCCTATTTTAGAGAGATTGGAAGAGCAAACAGGAGTCACATTTAACCAAATTCCTGAGAGGCGTATTACAGAGGTTTTTCAGAAACAGTGGTGGTAGAAATTCTCGCAGCCGACTTCCATTTTCATACTCTGCATAATGGAGTGTATCTTTCGGAAATTCCGCACTGGAATTTGTGAGGTTGTTCTGCGGAGTTAGGGCGCAGATCATGGCTTTTCGTTTCTGGAGGAGAATCAGGATTGCGCCAGGGGTGACCCTGAATCTGAGTAAATCGGGTGGATCCCTCTCTTTCGGTTCACGAGGAGCCAAGTTCACCGTTGGATCCCGAGGAAAGAGAGCAGCCGTTGGTTTACCTGGGACTGGCCTGTTCTATACTTCTACGTTTCCTTCTGGGAAACGGACTGCGCGCAAGGCACAAGCATCCAGAGATTATGCCCTTACAATCCGCCCGGAAGACAGACTGACACTCGGTTTTTTCAAAAGGATCATAACACCGGATGATGAACAGGCTTTTGTGGATAGGTGCAGTGAACTGGCCCTTGGCAACGAAGAGAAGGCCCTCGAACACCTCAAGAAAGCAGTTCACCTGGCCGACGGCGCGTACCTCGCAGGTTTCCTGGCACTCAAGAAGGAGCGGCTGGAGGAAGCTGCGAACTACCTGGCGACGGCGGCCGAGAAGCACAGCCGCTTGGGCCGTTACTTCTCCAAGTACGGCATCTCCGCCACCATGAGCCTGCCCATCACAGACCTGCCTGCGTGCCGGCACGCACAGGCAGGCGAGGTCTCCGCACATGTGGGCCCGGATCTTCGGGGCGTGCTGTTGGGCCTTGTAGAGGCCTACCAACGTCAGGAGCGCTGGCAGGACGCGATTGCCTGTCTGGAAAGACTACGGCGGCTCGAGCCCGACGACGTGGTGGTGAAGTTGTCTCTTGCGGAGCTGTTGCTGGACCTGTCTGCGTGCGACTCACAGACAGGCGCTCATCCGAGCGACCTGCCTGCGCCGAGGCTTCGGCAGGCAGGCAAGAACGTCTGCCAGAAGGTTGTGCGGTTGGTTGAGGGTATTGAGAACGAGACGCCTATCCATGCAGCTTTGATGCTTTACAAAGCTAAAGCCCTTCGACACCTCGGTCTGGCAACCGCGGCTCGGGACACATTAACAGCCGCCCTGCGCCGCAAGAA
>JAFDDT010000240.1 GCA_019310725.1 Deltaproteobacteria bacterium
GAAATTTGGCACAAAGGTGATCACTAGGGGAGAAGACTGAACCCTCCCTATAGCCTCAGTAGGGCGTCAAGAATACTCATGCCGGTACCTTTCTTCTTTACAGCCAGCAGGGGAATCGTGGTGGTTTGGATGAGGTGTTCTGTGACGCTCCCGAGCAGGACCCCAGCGCCGGCCTTTCTTCCTCTGGCCCCAACGATGAGGAGATCTATGTCGTGTTCTTCTATTACCTCCTCAATACCCCTGTATTCCTTCTCCTCTAGCTTGAATATAGGTGTTGCAGTAATGCCCTTAAGATCAACATTTTTCATAAATTTCTGATAATTTTTTTCTGCATGCCCTTTCATGATCTCAGCAAACTCCTCATAGCTCTTCCCAGTCTTGTAATAACCTATTGGGACCTCATAGACATGGAGACAATGGATCTCTGGTGTCCCAGAGGCCAAAGCAAGGCCTCCGGCCACCTCCATGGCGTCCATCGAGTTTTCTGAAAAATCGGTTGGGACCAGGATGTTTGTAAACTGAGGTCCTGTTCCCTCAGGAATGAACAGCAGGGAGCAGGGTGCTTTCCGGGCTAATTTTTCAAACAGGGTTCCGCTGGCTGTAGGTTTCCGTCGTTTGCGCATCACGATAAGATCGATTTTTTCCTGTTTGGCACGGCGCAGCAACTCGATCAATGGCGACCCCTCGGCAACTTCATACTCAAGCTGGGCGCCAGGATGGCCGTCGAAGTATTCTTTCACAAGGGCTTCCATTTCCTGCTGTGAATATTCATCAATCGGCGGGAATAGATCCGGGTATTGCTCGAGAAGGTCCTCTGGAATGTCTACCTTGCTCACGACGTGGACAAAGGTAATCTTCTCGGATTTGGCCAACCGACTGATCATGGCGGCATACCGGATAGAGCTTCCGTCTTGGCTAGCAAAGGAAACACCTACCAAAAGGCGCTTGTATCGATACATATCTAACTCCTTTCTATGTCCCGAGATATTTTCATGCCTACCTCATCATACGAGCTGTGAAAGAATAGGATAAAGTTGGTTGTGTGTCAATGGGAAAGCCAGGGAAGGATGACGTATCAAGCTCCCTTTCAAGGCGGTCATATGGGGCAGGGCCATGTCAGAGGCCTGCCCTGGCGCGACACGATCGGAATATACAACCGTGTTTACTGCTTATGCATGGATTGCTTTTTATAACCACAACCCAGCATACCAGGTCTGGGCCAGGGGCATAACCAAAAAAAAGATACCCATACCCTGGACTTTGACGTTACCCTTCATATGGGGCGGATGCTGTTGACATCGGGGAGGGTCGTGTTGTAATAATATCCTCCGGGCCACTGAACACCAGACGTGCATGCATTCCCAACTCGCGGGGTGAAAGAGTTGATGCACAAGCATTACCAGTAGATTACCTTCTGACCAGGCTGGGAGAGAATAGAGCGAGGCTTGCTCAGAGCGTTACCATCATTGAGACGGTCTAAAGGAGGATAAGGCTATGGAGATGAGAATTTTAGAGGTGAAGAAGGCACAGGAGCACAAACTGCTTGGGAAAAGGAATGTCGTTGGCGTGGGTGTCGGCAAAAAAATCGTTGGGGGCAAGCAGACGGACCAGGGGTGCATAACGGTCATGGTCAGCCAAAAGGTTCCCCTCCGGGCGCTTTCACAAGAAGATATAGTCCCCCGTGAAATTGAAGGCGTTGTTACGGATGTTGTTGAGGTTGGCATCGTGCGAGCCCTTGCTGAGAGGACGGATCGATGGAGACCTGCGGCGGGGGGAGTCAGCATTGGGCACTACAAAATCACTGCCGGAACCCTTGGGGCACGCGTGAGGGACAGGAAGACAGGCAAAGGTTTGATTCTTTCGAATAATCATGTTCTCGCCAACAGCAATGATGCCAATCAGGGCGACGAAATCCTGCAACCAGGCCCTCATGATGGTGGAGATACTGAAAAAGATGTGATTGCCAGGCTGGACCGTTTCGTGCCAATACAATTCAGCACGGCTCCGCCTGATTGTGGTATGGCCAAATCGGTGGCAGATTTATGCAATCTGCTGGCAAGAATGGTGGGATCATCCCACCGGCTCCGGGCCATCAAAACGGGTGTTGAAACAAACCGTGTAGATGCTGCAGTGGCTCTCCCCCTTGGCGACGATCTTGTGTCCAGTGAGATCCTCGAGATCGGGGAGGTAAGGGATTGGAGTGAAGACCTTCAGATAGGCACAGTTGTAAAAAAGTCGGGACGAACCACTGAATTGACGGAAGGCGCTGTGCAGATTCTGGACACCACTATCAATGTCCAGTACGGGGAAGGAAAGATAGCTACTTTTACGGGTCAACTGGTAGCAGGGCCTATGTCCCAGCCCGGGGATTCAGGATCTTTGGTCGTAGACTTAGAGAATCGAGCTGTCGGACTCCTCTTTGCAGGTTCCGATCAATCCACCATCTTTAATCCTATCAAGGATGTGGTTTCTCTTTTGGGTATTGATTTTTCATAAGGGGTATATTTTTTGGTCCTCACCTTGGCTTCTTTCGGGAGGCCTTGCTGATAAGGGAGTGTAAAGTGAACGGAATACTCGGACCCAGGAGCCTTTTAGATATTCTGCTTGAGACATTTAAAATCTATAAGAGAAATCCCATAAGGCTCCTGGCCATTGTGGCAATTGTAGAGGTAGCGCTCGGGTTTATGTGGAGTATCCCTAACTTTTCAGGGCTCAGGCCTTCTACGCCCGAGGGAGGGACTGCATCCCTTACCCACCTCATTCCGATAGGAATAATGCTTGCAGTAGCTTCCGTTATGGGCCTTTCTTTGATGCAAGGGGCCTTGATTCACGCCATATCGGAGCAATATCTTCGGCAGTCGATAAATATTGGTCGGGCCTTTCGGTTTGCCTGGGAGAGGCTGGCAGCCTTAGCAGGTGCTATGATACTAGTTCTCTTTGTCACTACAGGTATAGCAGTGGTTTCAATAGGCTTTACGGTAAGTATCCCCCCTGATGTCGGCTATGTTTTTATAGCAGCTGGCTTTTGCGTGGGCCTCTACCTTATGGTCCGTTGGAGTTTTATTTTGCAGGTGGCGCTTCTTGAACGTCTTGGTCCGTTAGCTGCCATGTCGCGAAGCTCAGCATTAGTAAAGAGAAATTGGTGGCGGGTTATGAACATGACGATCATAATCGGTGTCATAACAGTAGGGATCAGCATCATTTTGGGGACAGTACCGACTATAGGGCCAACACTAGGGAGTATTCTGTCAACCCCCGTTTTCGCAATTGGACTCACCTTGCTCTATTATGATCTGCGAGCGCGGAAAGAAGAATATAATCTCGACTCGCTGGCAGCAGAACTGCACATGTCAGAGTTTCCTGGTGATACAGAATCGAACCGGTCTCCATTGCACTAAATGCTACCTCAGCGTGACCCAGTAATTTAGTGTATCGGAAGTTCTATCCCGCTGCAGCCCGGACAGATCCCTGCCCAATTGGTCGCCCGTACGCCTTTTTTGCTCTACACAGGAGGGACACCTTTCTGATCGTGTACACAGGGCATTTGGGAATAGCCCCAGCAAACCCACTAAGACATCATTGAACGCATAAATATTGCGAGGTTACCCAGGACATGGATAGTGATGGGTACCATCAGGCTTCCTTCTATCTCATAGGCCACGGCAAACACAATCCCTCCTACCACCTGAGGCAGGGGAATTCCCCACCCCTTCCTCCCGCCCCTATCAGCTATGGACTGAACAACGCTTATTAGGCGGCGTTTTCCTTGACACATCAACAAGATCAGCGTAGGTTAACCTCATCATCATTCACCCCTTCAGGAGGGTGTAATGTTTACCCCGTGGAATGAAATTCGCCCTAAAAAGTACCCTTCCCCTGGCATACTTGTTGTTCAATTATGGCAAAATCCCTGCAACCAGAGCTACCCTATTCCACCGGGGACAGGGAAACATATAAAGAAATTAAAAAAAGGCTCCATCAACTCAGTATGAGGATGGAGCTTTTTTGTCTCACCTCTTTGACCGTATTTGACAAAATGATGTAGTAAATGGTGTGGAATACTGTGAATCACCCCCGGAGACAAGTGGTGAGCATTTTACGGAATGGGAGGGGATCCTATGGCAGAGGTTGGTAAGAAAAGGATTTCGGAATATGAATTTGTCGGCAGGGCGATCAAAAAACTTCGTAAACCACCCTATAAGGGAATTCATTCTGTTTACAGTGGGTTTAATCAGGCGTTTAAGGACTACTTTGGCACAAACCCCGTTGAAACCACTCAAAGATTGGCCAAAGAGGGAAAGATCACCATCCGCCCTGTGAGGGGCGGAGTGATGCTCTACCTTCCCGAGGAGGCCCCGAGCCAAACAGACTCGAAAAGAGTTTTGAAAACGATTTTAGGGGGAGACGAATAGGCTTAGAAGTTTTGGGCATCTTACGCCAATTAGGCATAGCGGAGGGCCAGTGTAGGCTGAAAAGATCGGGATAAAGCATTTTCTATTGAATGTTGTGACCCCCGCCAAGCACTGAACCGTGGTGAAACAGAGCATTTACCGAAAACTGCTTTGAGCAAGGAGGCGTAGCCACTGCTGGGATTGTTATCTGAGCAGGAGGCAAGAGCAGACTTGGACATTTATTTAAACTAAAGTTTCACCGTTTTTGAGCTCTTTCAGATTTGGCCGTGAAATTTCGCGAAAGTTTTCTTCACGCAGCACGAAAAGTTGGCATGTAATTTGATAATTTTGCAATTTA
>JAFDDT010000241.1 GCA_019310725.1 Deltaproteobacteria bacterium
GAAATCTATGAAAAGAATATCTTCCTTTTTATGCCGACCGCCCTGCAGCAGGGACTGGATGAGCTGGTACATGAAGTAGGTCTTTCCCGCCCGCCTCGGCCCTACGACCGCAAGAATGCGATCAAGACTTTCGGGATCTATCGTGTGCCGGTTACGGGAAACCAAGGGGGGAATTTCTCCCTCTTCCAGCCATTCGGCTACAACGGTGAGCAGGACATCTTTTCTGATATTGTTTACCATGGTAAACAAAATAACCTATTATTGTTTACCTGTCAACCTCTATCTGGAGATCCGAAACCCGGGGTGCTATCTGCCTCCATGCCACAATATCTGCCTACGGGATCATAGGAAGCAGCGGTCACGATGCCCCCCATCCTCAGAGGTCTTTTTTTCACCCGCCCAGGATCTGGATTCGGATTCTGCCTGCCCGCTCGCACCTTAACACCGATTTGTTTCTCCAACCATGACCTGAACAGCCCCAGTAACCTGTTCTTTCCATGTATCCTCAGGTCTCACGTGGCGGGCGGGGCTACATTGCTAACAACCCTAGATGGGCAAGAACCCTAGATGGGCAAGCCCGCCATAAGTCTGGCGGGCAAGTTCTCCTGAAAACAAGATAGGCTTGAAAAATGAAGGTCTCCACCGGCGTCACAGACAATGATTAGTGTGCATAGGTAACCCTGCTAAGCCAGGATTGGCCTAAGGCGCAGGGTGTAAGGCTCACGGCGTTGATAATGTAATGGAAGACGCAACACCAGATCCTGCAGTGTTATTGAAACTTGCCAAAACACCAATGCCCTTTGGGAGATACAAGGGGCGTCTACTCATTGATCTTCCCAAGCCCTATGTCATATGGTTTGCGAAAAAAGGCTTTCCGGAAGGGGAACTGGGCCGGATGCTGAACATCTTGTATGAAGTGAAGATGAACGGGCTTGAGTATCTCTTCAAGCCGTTGAGATGATTAACCGAAAAGGGGCCGCCCTTAATTAACCAAGTTGACGACGTGAGCCGGAGCAGATCGTTACTTTTGCCATGTTTCGGGATCAAACCCTTCTTTTGCCCCAATCACGGCCTCTGACTGGGGGGCAGGCCACCCCGTTTAATTAGGTAAATAAAAAGTGGTTGATCTTTTGATTACTAATAATTTAATTCTTTTATCCATGGTGCTGCAATAGATAATGGTATGGTAAAAGATAAAGTATAAGTATTTTTGAGCATAAAGGTTTACCGCTGTGGGGGGATGATGCATGAAATACTTATTGGGAGTTTATGCTTTTTCCGCCTGAAAATTGTTATGGAACCAAGGCAAAGCATTCCATAAACTCCTGACTGTCATTTTCTAGGATTTTTCGAGATTTAACCTGACATCATGCCCTAGATTCTTCATTGGCACACAACCATCATTTTCCTACTATCAAACCACAAAAAAACGAATCTTTGTAAAACAACTTGAACTCAAACTTCAGGCAAAAGCTTTACTGCATTCGGTGAGACTACTTGAACACCTTTCTAATCCTCTTTGTCATTGCAACTGCCCCTGGATTTTTCATCATATGGTACATCTACCATAGGGACAAATACGAGAAAGAGCCCAAGAGGCTCATTATCATAACCTTTCTGCTCGGTGCAGGTGCGGTTTACCGGCGGCGATAATCGAACTGACCCTCGAGGGAATGATAGGTACCCCCATGGAGGGAAATTTCATGGGGGCTTTCATCACTGCCTTCTTTATCGTGGGGCTCACGGAGGAGTTCTTCAAGTACCTCTCTGTGAGGATAAAGGCATTCAAGTCCCCTGACTTCAACGAGGTCATGGACGGTATAGTTTACGGGGTGGCAGCGATGAGGAACTCTTTTCGAAGGTCAAGAAAAAGCTCTCGTCCAAATGAATTGCGGGATGTCCATTTGTAAATAAATAAAAATGCACAAAGCGTCGATTCTATATTTCACTCTTGTTAATTCATAAGCGTTCCGGGGAATACCAAATGAAGAGTGAAGAGGGGGACGTCCGCCACAATAATGGCGGGCAAGTCCGCAGATAAGTAAATAACGAATCGGTGAGGGTCACAGTGAAAGCAGATACCTCTGAGGAGGAAACACCATTATGAACTTCAAGGATTTCAAAGCCGGTCGCTGGGTGCAACAATATGAATATAAAAGTTTTTCACCGGCCCCGGTGAATCGCGAGTGGACATGGGAAGACCCTCGCATCAATACCCTGCTTGAACAGGCAACGCAGGCCATTGGGGAACTGAATGCCTTTTCGTTGATTGTCCCTGACGTGGATCTCTTTATTGAAATGCATGTTATCAAGGAAGCAAGCACGTCCAGCCGTATCGAAGGAACTCAGACTAAAGAATACCCACAAAATCCTCCTTGAAGGGGTGCGCGGGGAAAAGAAGCTTCCTGGTGAATTCCGTAGAGGCCAGAACTGGATCGCCGGCAGCGGTCCGTCTGATGCCGCTTTTGTCCCGCCTGATCATACAGAGGGACCGGAATTAATGAGCGATCTGGAAAAATTTCTGCACAATACCACTATACAGGTTCCCAACTTGATCCGGGTCGCCATTTCCCACTATCAGTTTGAAACCATCCATCCATTCCTTGAGGCAGTAAATGAAGGGTTTTGACGGCGTAAGAGACAATGATTGGTTTGCATTTGTCTCCACGCAGCCATTTCATGAGTAAGTTGCGAAAAGTCAGTGCCCTCTGAGTCGGCCGAGCCTTCGACCAGAGATCTGGCCGGCAGGCTCCTCGCGGGTCACCAGTCAGTTCAGAGAAGTCCATCATTTTTCTCAGGGTGGCAGAAACGGTCAGGTCTTTCAAAGGGCTCCGAACAATATTGTTATTATACATTAGATCTTTCTTCAGAGTTTTCTTGACAAGAGGCGGTGCTAGGTGTACATTATATGTGTACACCTTCTATAGGAGACTAAAAAATGGGAGAAGTTAACGTCAAAGACGCGCGGAGCCAGCTAAGTGCCTTGCTCGACAGGGTCGGAAAAGGTGAGGAGATTATTATCAAGCGCAGGGGCAAAAGAGTAGCCAAGATAGTTCCACCGGGGAACGTGAGTAATCTTCCGAGCCTTAAAGATTTTCGTGCTTCCCTGAAGGTCCGGGGTAAACCCTTGAGCCAGACGGTGATCGATGCCCGAAAAGAGGAGCGCTACTGATGGCTTACCTCGATACGAGCGTTCTGGTCGCCTATTACTGCCCAGAAGCTCTCAGTGAGGCTGCAGAAAAGATGATCCTTGATGTTAGACAACCAGCAGTGAGTGCCCTGACTGAAGTGGAACTGGTTTCAGCCCTTGCTCGGAAGATCCGTGAAAGAGAGCTGTCCCGAGAGAATGCCAATCACGTTCTGACCGAATTCCAATCGCATTTGAATCAGTCCCTTTTCAAAAGAATTCCTTTAGAGCGGCACCATTACAGCGTTGCCTTTAATTGGTTGGCTCAATTCGCAGTTCCTTTGAGAACCTTGGATGCGCTTCATCTGGCCGTTGCTGCGCAGAACAATCTTGAACTCATAACGGCTGATCAGCGGCTATTGCAGTCTGCCCGCAAGCTTGGAGTTCGCTCAAGACTGCTGCGCTGAGATTATGAATAAATTGGCCTTTGTTCGATTCATGTTGTAAAGCGGGGCGCCCTTAAATAGAGGACAATGAACGGGGACACTCATGCAGAAATTGCTTTAAATAAAAAAAGAGGGTCACACATGAAGTGAGCCGGCCCGTCAGTCCGCCTGAGAGACGGCGGATAAAAAGAACGGCGGGCAGGAGCAAATTCTTTTTTTCATCCCAACCAGCATTCTAGCGTTCAGCCGTCAGCATCCTTACTTGCCCCTGATGCCACACTCCTGGAACATTTCAGATAACCAGTTTCACACACGCACATATTTTTGCAAAATCCTAATCCCAGTTTGACCGTATCTGTCAAACCAATCCATTACGCTGGTGCCACTACCACCGGGAAAGTGGATGTTATGAGCCTGTGATGAAAATAGATCTATCCCATGGCCAATAAAGAAAAAGAGCCCTGAAATTGGCCAAAACAAGCAAAAGAAAGGAGGATAAACAATATGAGTGACAGGGAAAAAAAGATCTTGTGGATCGGGTTGGCCATCACCTTTATCATGGGGCTTTGGCCACCCTGGACGTATACGTTTATAGGAGACACGATCCATGCCGAGAAACCGGCTGGATATGCCTTTTTGTTCACACCTCCTCTGCCTGAAAGTGACGATCTGCCCTTCGGGATCAAATTGGACATGTTGAGACTATGCATCCAGTGGTTTCTAACGGCACTCGCTACAACCGGGATTCTCGTGAGTCTCAGGGGGTGGCGAGAGGTGATACCCAGGGTGGCGTGGCGAAGGTTCATGCCGACCGAAAGGGTTTTGTTCATATGCCTTGTGGGCGTTTTGGTTTTGTGGCACGGGATGAGTTCTGTTGGAAAAAGCGAGCGGGCATCCGATACGTACGAACCTTTTCTTGAATCTGCCCTGAACCAGCCCAAGCCGCCGGCAACGCAGGGGCCAGGCGTGCCGCTGGAGCTGGATCTCGAGGCTCAACTGGCGGAGAATTTCCCCCCAAAAAACAGGATCGAAAGGGCACGGAACGTAAGCGTTCTGATTCAAACGGAAAGTGGATTCGGTTCCGGGTTCTTTATAACTGGAGACGGGTACATCCTCACCAACAAACACGTTGTCAAGGGGCACGACCGCTTCCGGGTAGTCCTTGCTGACAGCTCTCTAAGGTTCGACATCTACCGGATTGAAAAGATGAGCGAGAAGTATGACCTGGCCTTGCTGAAGTTAGAGGACTACAAATGTCCCTTTCTGGAAGCCGCCGATAGCGTGCAACTGGCCCAGGGAGACCCCCTCTACGCCATAGGGATGCCGGAGGATCTCAGGCACACTGTCACCTCGGGCATATTCTCCGGGTACCGTAAGCTGCTGGACATTGCCATTATCCAGACCAACGCGCAGATTAACCCCGGAAACAGCGGGGGACCGCTCATTACCAAAGAGGGTAAGGTCGTGGGAATAAACACCTCGAAAATAATCTGCAGGGGTATCGAAGGGCTGGGCTTTGCAATCCCCATCGATGTTGCGTTTCAGGAGTTTGCAGATGAATTGGCCAAGTAGGGTGATCAGAAGGCCATTTCTCAAAATCCTGATGTTTTCGACTTTTTACGGGATCA
>JAFDDT010000242.1 GCA_019310725.1 Deltaproteobacteria bacterium
AGATGGAGCCTATGATTCTAAGGCTTATGGCTCAATAAACCATTTTGAATCGACCCAGTAAGGGGCCATGTCATAGGCCTGCCCTGGCGTGACACGATCGGAATATACAACCGTTTTTACTGCTTATGCATGGATTGCCTTTTATAACCGCAACCCAGCATACCAGGTCTGGGCCAGGGGCATAACCAAAGAAAAGACACCCATACCCTGGACTTTGACGTTACCCTGATCCGCGTCCAAAATGAAATTCGTTTTTTTGTAAATTTATCCTTTTAAATCTACTCAAAGCTGATAACAACAGATCTGGCAGAACTGGTAATGGCACCACAGATCTGGCAGAACTGGTAATGGCACCAGCAGAAATCAGATTCACACCGGTCCCTTTTATAGATGGATTGATAATGGCTCAAGTAGTAAGGTCACCAGGCCCCAGATCTTCCTCTTGGGCCAGTTCAATTATCTTATCGATGAAGGGACGAGAGCCCACCGAATTCACTCGAGTCCTTCAAGAATAATAAGGTTTTGGTTTAGTTTTTCTAACTTGAGACCTATCAAATCCACCTTCTCTTTGACACCCTCTACTATAGAGGGAGGTGCCTGACTCAAGAAATCCTTGTTTTCCAGTTTCTTGCGAGACAAAGCCATCTCGCGCTCTATCTTTTTCATTTCCTTCTGCAGCCTCCTTCTCTCATCGTCGTAATTGATCAGCCCTTCAAGGAGAACATGGGCCTGGATATCGCCAAAAACATACGTAGCAGAGGATTTTGGTTTTTCTACGCCGGAAACAAAATCAATAGATTCAACCTTTGCCAGGCTGGTAATATAGGTAGCACTATTCCTAAGAATCTCTCTTTCCTTTGTCCCCTTTACATCTATGACTGTTTTTACAGACATCTTTGGAGGGATGTTCATCTCTCCCCGGATATTTCTAATACCTGTTATTACTGCTTTGAGCAGATCCATCTGCTCGATTGAATCCATATCAGAGATGAATTCTGAAGGTTGAGGAAATGGGGCCACCATGACGCTTCCTTGGGCATGAGGGAGCCTTTGCCAGATCTCTTCGGTAATAAAGGGCACAAATGGATGGAGAAGCCTTACCACTCCGCTCAAGAGAGTTTGCATTACAGACTGGGCCACCCCTATCCGTTTTGAATCCTTGCTAAAAAGCTCAAGCTTTGCTATTTCCAGATACCAATCACAAAACTCATGCCAGACAAACTGATACGAGATGCTCGCCGCGTCATTGAATTCATACTTTTGAAAACGGTCGGCAACCTGTGCGGCAACCTGCCCTAGCCTGGTCATAATCCAACGATCAGCCAGGGTAACATCACTCTCTTCTATCGTAGAGAATTTACCGTCATCCAGGTTCATAAACACAAATCTGGCAGCGTTCCAGATCTTATTAATGAAATTCCTGTATCCCGCTATCCTTTCTTCTGAGAGCCTAATGTCTCTTCCCTGGACAGCCAATACTGCAAGGGTAAATCTGAAGGCATCAGTGCCAAAGCGGTCCAGGACCTCAAGAGGGTCGATGATGTTTCCCTTGCTCTTGCTCATCTTCTGGCCCTGCTCATCCTTGACCAGCGCATGGATATACACGTCTCTGAAGGGAATATCTCCCATGAACCAAATCCCCATCATCATCATTCTTGCCACCCAGAAAAAAAGGATATCGAAACCAGTTACCAGGACCGATGTGGGATAGAAGGTTTTCAGCTCCTCGGTGGTGTCGGGCCAGCCCAGGGTAGAAAATGGCCAGAGCGCCGAACTGAACCAGGTATCCAGCACGTCTGTTTCCTGCTCAAGCTTTGTGCTCTTGCAGGAATTGCATGCGCTCGGTTCCTCTTTAGAGACGATAACCTCTCCACAGTCTTGGCAGTACCACGCAGGGATCCGGTGGCCCCACCAAATCTGCCTCGATACACACCAGTCCTTAATATTGTTCATCCATTCATAATAGACGCCTTCCCAATTAGAAGGTACTATTTTTGTTCTGCCTTCTTTCACAGCGGCGATGGCCTTTTCAGCAAGAGGGCCTATTTTGACAAACCACTGCTTGGAAAGAAGAGGTTCGATCATGGTTTTACACCGGTAACAGTGTCCAATGGCATTTCGGTAGGGCTCTATCCTTTCAAGCAGGCCCGATTCCTTCAGGTCCTCGACAATTTTTTCACGGCACTCAAATCTGTCCATACCTTTGTAAGGACCTGCCAGCTCGTTCATTCGACCGTCGTCATCAAGAACCCTTATACATTCCAGATTATGTGTGTTACCTATCTCAAAATCATTGAGGTCGTGGGCAGGCGTAATCTTCAGGGCACCGGTACCAAACTCCCTATCCACATAGGCATCATAGATAACCGGAATAGGCTTGTTGAGCACCGGCAAGACGACGTAAAGGCCTGAAAGATCTTTGTACCGATCATCTTCTGGATTCACCGCCACAGCAGTATCCCCCAGAAGTGTTTCGGGCCGAGTCGTGGCCACAGTCAAATGGCCCTCCTGGCTTTCAAATGGATAACGAATATAATAGAGAAAGCTGTCCATCTCTTCATGTTCGACCTCAAGGTCAGCAAGCGCAGTATGGCACCGGGGACACCAATTGATGATATAATCTCCCCGGTATATGAGTTCTTCCTCATAGAGACGCACAAAGACTTCCCTCACGGCCCTGGAAAGCCCCTCGTCCATAGTAAACCGCTCCCGACTCCAGTCACACGAACTTCCCAACCTTTTGAGCTGATTGATAATCATGCCCCCATATTTTTCCCGCCATTCCCAAACCAATTCAACAAATCTTTCCCGGCCAATCTGGTGACGATCAGTTCCTCTTAAGGCAAGATCTTTCTCCACGACATTCTGGGTGGCAATACCTGCATGGTCTGTGCCGGGTTGCCAGAGGACATTGTATCCTGACATTCTCTTGTATCTGCACAGGATATCCTGAAGGGTGTTGTTAAGGGCATGGCCCATGTGCAGGCTACCAGTCACATTGGGCGGGGGGATTACAATAGAGAAAGCAGGTTTGTCTGTTTTGGTATCGCCATGAAACAGATCACACTCCTCCCAATAGGCATACCATTTCTGTTCCACTTCACCAGGTTTGTAGGTTTTAGCCAAGCCGCTATTTTCCATTGTAAGATGCTCCCACCTGTTTATTTTTCACTCTTAAGTCAAAATCAGGCTAACGTCAAGGTCCAGGGTATGGGTGTCTTTTTTTTGTTATGCCCCTGGCCCAGACGTCAAGATACCTGAAAGAAGCCACACGTAAATGGGCACAATGACATTCTTGAAAACCTCTTTCATTTAGTGCCCTTGTGCCCATTGATTTCAAAATAACGTATCTCAACCCTCAGACATGAGACTTTTTTTCAAGACATCTATCTCCTCCCTGATAATCTTTTCAGCCACTTCAGGAATAACGTTTCTGGCCACCCTTTCTAAAACATCGCCTACCACCTTTGCCAATAAGGCCTCAATCCTCTCTTCTGAGATTGGCAAAGCTCCCTCTTGTGCTAGCTCTTCCTCCAACTCAATCATCCCCTCAACCGGAGGCTTTCCGGTCAAAATCTCCTCGGCGGGTTCCTTTATCTCTGGACCCTCACCCGTTTCCTCTGCAAATGCCTCTTCTAACCCCTGTGCTTCATCCTCGGAAACCAATTCCTCCAGTCCCTCATCCAACTTAATCTCTTCTTCCAAATCTATAAAGGGTTCCTCCGGCCCCTCTTCAAGAGCGCCCTCCATCCTTTCCATGAGCACTGTGTCTTCACCAATTTCTTCCACCTTGCCGGATGGATGATCAGGGACACGGCCAGCGTCCGCAGCTGCCTCATCGACTACTTCTGTTAACTCGATCTCCTCCGCGAAATCGGCCTCCTCTTCCCCCTCAGACAACGGTGCCTGCTTCTCTTCGCCCTCTTCCTCCTCCAGTATCAGCTCTTCCAGCCCTTCTATTTCGCCTTCAACCGCTTCGGGTTTCTTCCCCTCGGCAACTACATCAGCAAGCTCTATGATCTCTTCTTCATTCTTGGGTTCAGCCTCTTGCTTTTCTTCGTCCTCACCTAACAGATCCTCATCGAAGTCGAAATCCAGAAGATCTTCATCCTCGGCGTCACCGACATTTTTTGATATGTCATCGTCCTTTGCCATGATCATCCCCTTATTTATGATCATTTACTACAACATGTTTTTACTGTTAACATATATCGGCAAGGACTGTCAATGCCTTTAGGAGACGGGGTGCAATTAAAATCATTGGGAAATTAATTAAGCGGCTTTTTGTAGAATCTTTCCCGGTTATTGACCCCTGTTACTATTTGCACCTAGAGTTCTTAGGGAAGGCACATTTTGTGCACTGTCTTGCTTCCACCTGGCCCCAGCGATTTTCAATCTTTGCTGGGTTGCATAGCGATGAGCGCTTTCGATCTCACCGGAACTAATGGGCAAACCAGCATCCAACGCCCCTCTATAATGAAGCTCCGCGCAGCGATCTCCAGGGTATTCTGGCGAAGGCGACTAAAAGCCGGCATACCCCCGGCTATCGAAATCGATACGATCGAAAAACCGGGCACCCTGCACATCCTTGCGGTCCTGGAGCAGGCCAAAGAAAATGTGAAGGCATCCAGCGCCATTGATTCTGTGGCCATTGATCGTGGTTTCCCTGACGGCAAGGTCCCCTACCAAATTGACCTGCAAGGAGTTGAGTTTGTCATTCCTTTAAAACGAAACATGGAAGCCACAAAGGATGCCCGTCAGTTAGCCCTGTGTGGGGGCTCTGCTCCAGTTACTCGTGAAATTGAGGCTACTAATGGCTATGGCAAAAAGAAATACACCCAAAAGGTGGTCACCATCCCTCAAAGTATTCTTGGGGGACATGGTTTTATGTTACATCCTTATATCGGAATTCCAGATATGCACAGGGCCACGTCATAGTGAAACCTAAGGCTATTGATTCTTAAGCCTATTGATTCTTAAGCTTCTTGCAGGGTATGGGTATCTTTTTTTTGGATTATGCCCCACATAGTTTAGATGAGTGGGCCCGCCCGCCTCGCCTTGGTTGCATGGCGGGCAGGCGTTTCAAGATGGTTTATATAGATGGAGCCTATGATTCTAAGGCTTATGGCTCAATAAACCATTTTGAATCGACCCAGTAAGGGGCCATGTCATAGGCCTGCCCTGGCGTGACGGGATTGGAATATGCAACTGTTTTTACTCCTTATGCATGTATCTCTTTCTATAACCGCAACCTAGCATGCCAGGTCTGGGCCAGGGGCATAACCAAAAAAAAGACACCCATACCCTGGACTTTGACGTTACCCTGCA
>JAFDDT010000243.1 GCA_019310725.1 Deltaproteobacteria bacterium
GAGATACTTTTTCCTTACCTCCTCATTTTCCTTTAGTTCGTCAACGCTTCCATGATATCTAATCTTGCCGTCATCAATGATGTAACCGTGATCACTCAGCCTCAAGGTGGTCTTCACATTCTGCTCAGCTAACAAAACGGTTAACCCAGTCTGTTTCAATGTGCCGATCCGATCCTCCAAAACCTTCACCATAACCGGTGCCAGCCCTTCGGTGGGCTCGTCCAAGAGCAGGAGCTCAGGATTGCACATAAGGGCCCTGCCAATGGCCAACATCTTTTGTTCACCCCCGCTCAGGCATCCACCCCTTCGTGAGACTATATTTTTCAGGATAGGAAAAAGCTCATAAACCCTTTCCTTGTCCCACCTCTCACCACCTTCTACCTTCCTCTCAGCTATCTCCAGATTGTCTGCAACCGTGAGGTCGGCGAAAATTCTTCTTTCGTCAGGGACATAGCCGATACCCTTTCGAACAAGCATATAGGGTTGTTTGCCGGCAATCTCCTCTTCCTTAAACCTGATACTGCCTTGCTTGGGCGGCGTCAACCCCATGATACTCTTCAAAGTAGTGCTCTTTCCAGCGCCATTCCTGCCCAAAAGACACACCACCTTTCCCGACTCAATGCTGAGTGAAACACCGAAGAGAATATGGCTCAGACCATAAAAGGTGTGGATCTCCTCAACCTCAAGCATCACTCACCTCCCAGATAAGCCTGCACAACTTCCTCGTTTCTTCGCACATCTTCCGGCTTTCCCTGGATAAGGGTGCGCCCCTGATGCATAACCATGATACTCTGGGCAATGCTAAATACAACGTCCATGTCATGCTCGCAGAATAAAAGGGTTAAGCCCCGCTCGTCAGCCAGCCGCTTTACTAGACTCATAGTGGCACTTGTTTCCTCAGGAGACATGCCAGCCGTAGGTTCATCCAGAACGAGCAGCATTGGGTCATTACCTAAGGCGATAGCTATCTCCAAAATCCTCCGGTCACCATGGGATAGTGAACCTGCTATATGCCAAGCATTGTCCAAAAGGCCCACGTTCTCCAAGATCCTGTTCGTTTCCTCCACAGCAATGTTCTGAGCCGGATGGAAAAACCTATTACTCCTTCTTTGCTGCGAAAGCACAGCGACCTGGACGTTCTCGAAAACAGTGAGCCGGTGAAAGATGTTAACGATTTGAAATGACCTCGCAATCCCCTTTTTACAGATCTGGTAGGGAGGCAAATTAGTGATATCTTCATCCATAAAGATTACCTTCCCCCTGTCCGGCTTCAGCTGGCCACTGATAAGATTAAACAAGGTGGTCTTTCCAGCACCGTTAGGGCCAATCACCGCCACCAGTTCACCCTTGCCAACGGTGAGCTCGGCGCCGTCTACCGCCATGAATTCTCCAAATGATTTGTATATGTCCTCTATCCTGAGCATCTACTTACTGCCTCTTTCTCCGGCCCCATGGGCCTGAGAGCCAAATTTCTCCAGGAAATACCCCACCACTCCCTCTGGCAAAAAGAAGATAAGCAATATCAGGATAATCCCCAAAATCAAGGTCCAGTATTCGGTATAGACACCAACAAAGGTTCTGAGTCCCACCGTTATTACAGCCCCTAACATTGGTCCGGCAAAGGTAAACCATCCTCCCAGAAGACACATGATAAAAACCTCGAGAGAAAAAACCCAGAACAATAAGTCAGGATGGACAAAGTTTTCCAGCACAACAAAAAGAACGCCTGCAATTCCGGCGAAAAAGGTGGCTATGACGATACCAAAAAGTTGGTGTCGCCTTACATTGACGCCTACAGCCTCACATCTCTCTGGATTGTCCCTAATAGCCTGAAGGGTGGTCCCAAAGGGGGACTTAAAGATAAGGTACATCACAACTAAACAAATTGCCACTATGATGAGGATAAAGTAATAGGAACTTTTCGAGGACGAGATAATTGATGGCATTGGAATGCCGTAAATGCCATCATCTCCTCCTGTAAAGGCATACCAACGGAAGACTATCACGTAAAGTAAGGAACCCAGGGAAATCTGGAGCATGCCAAAGTATAACCTGCTCAGTCTCACACAGAACCAGCCGATGAGCAGGCCTACTACTGCTGCTATTATTGGCCCTGCAACAAAGCCAACCCATGCAGGCAAAGAGGTCTTGGTCACTATCAGGGCAAAGGCATAGGCACCTACTCCATAAAAAGCACAATGATGAAATTGAAACATCCCCCCGTGGCCAACTACCATGTTAAGACTCATAGCTAATAAGCCTGTCACAAAGATCGAGGCAAGTAGATAGGTGTAAAATCGAGGAATTATGGGTGGCAAGATAAGCAATATCGTAAAGAAAGCCAAGAGAGGCCAAAACGATTTCCAATTACCTATTCTTCTGAACAAAGTCAACTCCTCCGGGATTAGCTCCTTGGGCATAGCTGTTAGTAATCTGTCTCCGGCGGACCTTCAGGCTATAGGCGTACAGCTATGAGCTATCAGCTATATTTACCAGACAGATTTAAGCATACCTGTAGGCCGCCAGACCAAAATAATCACTACAGCAGCGTACGGAAATACGATGGCGAATTGTGGCCACAGCAACGCGCCAAAGGATTGGGTCAACCCAAAGATAAGGGAACCCACCAGTGTTCCCCACATGTTACCCAATCCACCGATAGTAACTATGAGGAAGGCCTCAATAATTATGGTGTGATCCATCCCGATGGTAACGCTCACCGTAGGGGCTACCAAGGCACCACCCAGCCCCGCAAGGTAACAGCCGATTACGAATGCAGCTGCAAATACCCAGCTTACATTTATGCCTACTGCTCCTACCATCTCTCTATCAACTGCTGCAGCCCGGGCAATTTTTCCTATCTTGGTTTTATTCGTAAAAAGCCACAGGCTGACTGCTACAATAGGGCCAATTATAAGTAGAAACAGATTATAGCGCGGGAAAGCTGATCCAAATATAGGCACTGATCCTTTTAGGAAAGGGGGCGCCATGATCGACCTGTATTCTGCGCCCCAAATCATCTTTACCAAATCGCCAAGGATGAGCATTAAGGCAAAGGTAAATAAGAGGAGCATGAGGTGCTCTCTTTCGTAAAGATGACAGAAGAGGGCCCTCTCCGCTATCAAGCTCACCAGGGCCACCACCAATGGTGCCAGGATCAAGGCCAGCCAAAAACCGGTGGAGCTACCGCCAAACAGGGTGGAGATGCTAAATGCCGAGAATGCTCCGATCATGTACAGAGATCCGTGTGCAACATTCGGAACCCTGAGCACCCCGAGAACAAAGCTCATCCCCGAACATACGATAAACAGGAGCATTGCCCTGCTCAGCCCGACCAGGAATTGAGAACCTAATGCAGCAAAGGTGAATATGTGCCCGCTTTCCATGGTGCCAGCTTTCTGTAAGAAAGGGGCCAGATAACTGGCCCCTCTGATCCTAACGCATTACTTTCCGCGTGCCTTGTTAATCTCCCCGCATGTGGGCAGTCCTTCATCGCCAGGCACGGTTATTATATCGGAACAAACGACAAAATCGTATTCCGGTACCTTCTTGGTCACACCCATATAGATCGGCAGCATAGCTTGATGGTCACAGGCTCGCATCTTTAGCTTTCCCGCAGGGCTATCTATCGTTAGCCCCTCTAAGGCATCTATGAACTTCTCCTTGTTCACTTTGCCTGCTTTCCTAAATGCCTCTGCTATGAAATGACCAGTTATGTAACCGTGAAAACCAGGAAAACCAGGCCGTTTCCCATAGGCATCTTTGTATGCCTTGACAAATGCCCTATTGGCTGGCGTATCAGGGTGATAGAAAAGGTAGTCGGTGGTGCCCATGAAACCCTCGGGGGCCCCTGGCCCGAGCGCCCTAAGAATGGTAATTTCCGTAGCAGTGTGAATCCAGCCTGGGATCTTCTCAGACATGCCGATCGCCTTTACGGTCTTCATAACATTGACCATGCTGGCGCCACCAGCGGCAAAGATAACTGCGTCAGGTTTTGCTCCCATTATCGCGGTAATATAAGGCACGAGGTCGGGTTCACCAACCTTCCACCACGTTTCTCCGAGCTTCTTTACCTCGGGCTTTCGCTGTTTTAGATTACGCCAGGCAGCGTTAGCTATGGCGTGCCCATACTCGTAATCATCCCCTGCAATCCAGTATTTCTTAAACGGCTTTTTGGACAGCGCCACTCCGCCGGCTTTGCCTGCCATAGCAGTATTTTCACCCGTAGAGAAAACATACCTGTGCCCTTTTTCCCCCGTTATCCTTTCGCTCTTGGAAATCCAGACGATAAGTGGCACCTTCTCCCGCTTGCAATAATCAGATACGGCCATGGCGACACCACTACTTATGGTGCCGACGAGGACATCCACGTTTTCCCTCATTATTAGCTCTTTGGCCGCGCTGAGGCCAATATCAACCTTGAATTTGGTGTCCCTGGTGGTAAATTCAATTTTTCTACCAAGTACACCTTCCTTGTTAATCTCATTCAGGGCCAGTTTGAATCCGTTGAGAGCCCCCTTGCAGAACATTGCTGGTGGCCCGCTATAACAATCTATGATGCCTACTTTTATTGGTCTTGCAGCAAAGGCTAAAGGATGGACAAAAAGGAGAGCTAAAAGACAAGATAAAACGATGGCTACCCAGGATACTTTTTTCATAACAAACCCCCTTTGTTAAGGTTAAAGGTTAGAATTTATTATAATGCTATCCCTTAGTGAGCATC
>JAFDDT010000244.1 GCA_019310725.1 Deltaproteobacteria bacterium
GCCGTACTTGCTATTGAGTTCTTCCATGATCCGTTCCAGATCGGCAGTGGGCTCCTCAAACGTTGGCTCAGCCACCTCAACATAGTAATACTTGACCGCGGGATCCCATTCAATGTGGATATCCCGGGCCGCCTTGCTCACCACCTGTTTACCGGCCCGGGATTCCTCTGGAACAAAAATGAGCAGGTCCCCTTGGACCCTGGCACAGCAACCCAGACGGTAACCCTGTTCCCTTTGATCAGGGGTGATGAATTTGCCCTCTTCTTCCTGCCACCCGCTTGCATTGGTTTTGCTCGACTTAATGCCATATTTTTCAAAAAATCCCTCTTCGATTCGTATCTTGCACTTACCGCAGACCTTCTTTTCACCACATAGGCTCTCAATATCAACCCCTAGCTGCCGGGAGGCCTCGATGATGCTTAGACCTTTATCAACCTCCCCTCTTCTTCCGGATGGCTGAAAAATGATCTTTGCTTTAACTTCCGGTCCCATCAAATACTGTTCCTTTTTCTTTTTGATTTACGATCTTTGAACCTCAATAGTCAATAATCAATCGTCAATAGTCAATATTACTTCTGCATCTCCCGCAATCGGCTAATCATCTTAATAGCCTCTTGAACGGCGTTGCCGGCTGAATCTGCATAGCCATCTGCCCCAAATAGTTCACTCACATCCTTTGTCACCGGTGCCCCACCCAACATGATGGCCACATCAGGATTTTTTTCTTTTATCATCTGCACCACCTTTTTCATGCCCATCATCGTGGTGGTCATCATAGCTGAAAGGGCAACTATATCAGAATCAGTTCGCATCTGCTCTTCCACAAATTTTTCTAAAGGAACATCCCTGCCAAGATCATGTACTGTAAAACCTGCAACCTCAAACATCATCTTGATAATGTTCTTACCGATATCATGGACATCACCCTGAACCGTTCCAATGACTACCTGACCCTTGGCGCTCTCACCTATATCCTCCGGTTTGATGTGGGGCTTTAAGATATCCAGACCGGCATAGAGGGCATCGGCACACAAGAGGAGCTCGGGCACAAAGTATTCGTGTTTATCGTAGAGATCCCCCACGATCTCCATTCCTGCAGCCAGACCATTCATGACAGCGTCATAGGCATTCAGCCCTTCATCCAGGACCTTCTGTGCGAGTTCTCCCGTTTTGTCCTCGTCCATGTCCACTACCGCATCGCTCAATGCCTTTAAGAGCTCGTTTCTCAGTTCTTCCTTTCCCATACCTCACTCCTCCTTAGCAATAAATTGGTCGTATACAGACTGTTTACACCCTTCCGACCGCAGGTGACGGCCTTTTACCATATCCCCGTACGGTTCGGACATAGGTCTCTACATTTTCCTTTTTCGCATCAGGCCATATATCACATCCGGGCCAGACTGCATCTACCCCGGCATCGATACATGTTTTGATAACCTGCTCAACTTCTGATGCATCCATCTGAACCAGGGTTCCATAGGGATCAAAATTTCCCAACAGCAGCACCTCATCGCCAAGCTTTTTCCGGGTCTCAGCCACGTTGTTCTTCTGGTCCACGCTCAGGGCATCGGCCCCACATTCGTTCATCATCTCAATAATCATATCTGTGGATCCGCAGATATGAAGTATCTTGGGTGATTTCAGGGCTGAGAAGATCTTCTGCAGATTCTCTTGAACAAACATCTTCCAAACACGCGGAGAGATGATATCCGTGCCTGAACCCATCTCCCGGATATTCATATAATCTACGCCCAGGTTCTGATAGTGCCGGGCCACCTTGATAACGAGGTCGGTCATTTGGGAGAGAAAGTTTTCGACCTTTTCCTTTTGCCTTCTAGTCCCCTTGAGGAGGACATCCAATTCGATAAGCTGTCCGGCCATGGTAAATGGTCCGAGCACCCACCCCCCCACCGCGAATTTTCCATCACCCTTGGATTTCACGATTCTCAGGGCCTCGTCCACTACCGGCATTCTGCCCTTGCCCAGATAATCGGTTGGGATCTCTACCTCATCTAAGGTTGCCCATTTGGAGGGCACCGTAGGATAGAGAATCTCCTCTGAATCGTGATAGAGACTCACACCCCTACCCAAAGCCTCCGGCACCGTACACATGTCGTACGGGATCACCACTGCATCGAAACCGAACAGTTCTGCAGTGGTTATGGCTGAGTGTGCCATATGCTCGGCGGAGGTGTGAACCTCGGCAAAGCGTATTCCCATCTGCTCAATCGCCTGAACGGTTACCATGCCCATGCCGCTAAAGCACGGCATCACATCCACTGGTTCTCGATTGAAAAACCTCTGTATTCGTTCCTTCGGCATCATTTCTGTCACAGCGTCTCTCCTCGTTCATCACAGTTGTTATCACAACGTCAGGCGTTTGTTTGGACTACCCACAATCAAATCGTACAAGCCCCTTTCCACCCAGGAATTCTGCTAAAGTGCCTTGACCTGCTCCACAAAGTCGGGAAAAAGCATATGCAGGGGATGACTCTCTGAGGCAGGGAGGCTTTTTGTTTCTCCAAAGAGCAACGTGGCCGTAAAGGCATCGGCCAGCGCTACAGCCGGAAAGAGCCTGCTAGAACCTGCCATGGGCCCAGAGAAGATCATATCATGAAACAGGGTGGCTGCCAGCCCCTCTAGCGCTGCGTCTGCTCCAGCCCATCCGCGAAACCCCCACATCTCCCGCGCCGCTTTCCACATATAAGACCCATTTGAGGGGGCGCCGGCGCAGGGAAGTCCCCACTTTTCCTTAATTAACCTATTTGCCAATGAACACAGGGCAACAGCCGGGGCATTCATGGCCGAGGTATCAACGAAAATACTCTCAAAGGTTGCCCCAACCTTTTCTATTGCATCCAAGAGCTTCTGAGTGCCCGTGATTCGCCCGGTGGGCATCTGGTCCTCCTGATCAAAGGCCACGAGGAGGACGTGTTTGACCCCCATATCGGAAATCTCCTTTATCTCGGTCTCTAAATCCTTCTCCCAGATGGTGAGGCTGTTGTAAAACATTCGGTCCAGAAGACCATTGTCAGCACAGTAGCTTGCCCCTTCCAACTTAGTTTTCATAACCCATGCATCAATACAGAAGGGCATCTCAGTAACATTCGTAACGAAGTCAATGGAGGTCTTAAATTCCGCCCCTGTATTGGCAACTATATCTGCCATGCAAGGAACCCCCGTCTCTGCTGACAGTTTGTCGGTCATCTTCAAGAGCTCTCCAGCTCGTTTTTTGTTAAATCCTCCCTTTCTTTTACTTCCCTCAAAAACCCTGTCTCCTTTTTGAAAAATCGAGGGAACAACCACTGTTGGGTACTCACCGGGCTGCCCGCCAAACCTCACTCCCCCAATCTCGCATATCTTTTGCTCGGTCTCAAATTGAAACATACGATATCCTTATCTGTATCAAGGCTATTTTTTCATGGTTATTTTAGAATTGGGCACAGATGAACAGCTTTCGTGGGAGATGTCAATAAAAGATCTTATCAAAATAGATCAATAAATTGGCTAATCTTTTTTTATGCCTCTGTTGAAATTATCCTAAGGGAGCTTTTTTATCATCCCTTAAGCGACATATAGGTTGGAAAAAGAACATCCGACTTTTTCAACCACTTTATATCAACCAAGACCAAGAAGGGGAGTAACAGTAAGATCGGGGAGTCAAAATTCTATCCCTCTTCTGGCCTGAATCCCTCTGTGAAAAGGGTGCTTGATTTCCTTCATCTCAAATACTGCCGATGCATGTTCCATCATCTCTGGGTGAGCCCCCCGTCCACTCAAGACAATATGCAGGTTCCTCGGTTTCAGGAACATCATTTCTCTGACCCGATCCGGATGAACAAGGTCGAATTGAGTAGCTACATTAATCTCATCCAGGACTATGAGACGATAGGTGAGAGAGAATATCTCTCGCAAACATTCCTCCCAGGCGCTTCGAGCAGCCTCCCTGTGTTTTTTTGATGGTCTCGTCTTTTCGAAGATAAAACCTTCACCCATGCTCTTGATCTCAAGGTTTGGGAATCTTTCACAAGCAATAACCTCGCCATAGGCCAGCGGAGATTTTATAAACTGTAACATGCTTGAGGGGATTCCATTGGCAGCAAAGAACATGGCCCGCCCCAGGCAATAAGTAGTCTTGCCTTTACCGTTTCCGGTGACGACCCCTATGCATCCCTCTCGATTACGGCCTTCAACCTCCCATGATCCTTCCTCCACTTTGTACTCAACCATTTCGGTGACCAGATCGGCCTGCTCAATAATCTCATCCTTTGCATCCCTGCCAGTTAAAACCAGTTCCACGTGAGCGGGCTTTTTCTTTATCAGGTTCATGATATCGCCTGGAGGGATAATGCCGCTCTTGACGATCTGATTGATTTCCTCCAGTATAACGATGTCATACGAGCCGCCAAGGATTATGTCATGGATGTATTTGAAGGAGGACCTGATCTTGTCTCTGTCGCTATCAGGTGAGTTTTCAACAGAGGCTGCAGTTGCTACGGGTATCCGCTTGACTACTACGTTGGGTTTAAGAAACGAGAGTGCTTTATCTTCTGTATCTACAAATGGGTGTGTGAGAAAACCCATCAAAAAGGTACGCAGATTTTGTCCGGTCGCCCTAAGAGCCAGCCCTATATGAGAAAGATTCATCTGCCTCGTTTTTCCTGTATAAACCTGTACTAATCCCTGCTTGAGCATCTGTTCACCTAATTCTACCTACTTAAATAGTTGCATATTCGGCTCGTTGAGTGATTGAGCAGCAAAAGCCAGAGCATCTGTATCGTTCTAAAGTGTTGGCATTAACCATAGTGAGGAGTCGTTCACATTCTGGAGGAGGTCATGGCTGTTTTTGAAAGGCCTGCCCGCCATCGCACTCAGGTGAGGCGGGCGGGCCTGCGCGCTCGTGCCTTAGAACCGATTTGTTTCTTCAACTATATCCCGAACAGCCCCAACAACCTGTTTTCCCCATATATTATCAGGCTCTCATGGCAGGCGGGTTTTCGGTAAACCCTGAACCTCTGAACCCGTGAACAGTTACAAGAGATCTTCTACGCTGATTGCCCACA
>JAFDDT010000245.1 GCA_019310725.1 Deltaproteobacteria bacterium
CCAGGGAGCAGCAGCCAGCAAGCGCTCACAATTGATATCAGCGAACTACCTCTCCAGCTTATAGAGAAATACATAGATAGGCTCTGCGCTTCCAGAAAAGCAAGGAAGTTTTGGAGATGGGATTTTTGGTGCCTGGGGCGGGAATCGAACCCGCACAGCCACTAGGACCGAGGGATTTTAAGTGCAGTAGGGTAGGGTAAGCAATATCTATACCAGTTCTACGTTTCCCTTGATTGATAAGGGATTGAGAGAGATTATAGATCGTCAAACGTACTGGTCTGTTTAGAACTGTGTGCAAGTGGCAGACACAAAAACAAGCACATACGTTGACACTGTATTGATCTCTCAACATAGTTAGAGGATAATAAAATTTGGGGAGCCTAGCTTAGCGCTAGCGAAAAACGATATCCTGAATCGTCTGGCTCCCCTCCATACCATCAGGGATTGTGTCAGGAACAATCGTGAAAGGGTTCTGCAAAGACTGTACTAGATGGCGTGAGTGTTACCTACATTACAAGGAAACTGAGCGGAAAGATAGACAAAAACGAGGAAAACTTCTTTGTTCTGAGGCTCAGAAGTATTTCAACCAGGACGAAGTATCACAAGCGCATCTCATACCAGCTGTAGTCACTGATCCTTTCGTCAATCCTGAACCTCAACCATTCACAGATAGTGTTGGTACTTCTAAGGTCATTGAACTTACTCCGGAACAGCAAGATTGGTCTAAACTTAACAAGAATGCAGCCGTATCTACTCAAGCACATAGGAAACGATTGCTTGACCCGTGGTGGTTGAAAAATGACGAAGATAACAAAACTGACCCCTGGAAGCCAACCAAAAATGATGAACTGCTTTTGGGTAATATGAATAGCTGCAAAATGATGTGGAATCAAATTCCTAATTTCGATACCTTCACCTCTGAGCAGTTGAGGGAAATGATTATATGGTTACACTTGAGAGGAAAGAGCAGTAAGGATATTTCAATACATATCGAGTGTAATAGACGATACTCCGATAGGATTATCAAGGAATACAAAGCAGGGAAATGGACTAAGAAAGGGGAAAGTGTTCTTTTACATGGAAGCAAAAGGCAATTAGAAATCTTTCTAAAAAGCAAACGCGAGGGGAAATGAAAGTTAATGAGGTTAAATATTGTTCTAAATGTGAGAAGGTTAAGCCTATAAACGATATGGTGCCCCATGCTGCAAATCAAAGGCTCATGTTGGCAGAGTCAAAGAAATGTGTTCCTATGTGCAATGAGTGTCATCTTAAAGCGCATAGAAACGATATGGTACCGAAAAACTCTCGAAAGCCTTTACAGTAAACAAAGCAAAAAAGTTTAAAACATTAGGGGAAAGGGCATGGATTTTGCTATAGCAATCAACGTGCCATGAAGCCCCTTTTGTTTGTCTCTTTTAAGTTGACATATTAAAAGGAGTTATTAATGCGCTATGTTTATTTTGCAAGCGTAATACCCAAAAATCCTGAAACCTTCCTGAAATCCGCCCTGATGCTGGAAGGTATCACACTGACGGCCCTGTCTGCCATGACGGGGGTAACGATGCAATACCTTTCCATGATGTTAGGTGGCCATAAGAAGATGTCAGCAGAAGTATTCGAGAAAATATGCTGCATCCTGAGGATCGTTCCGGGCAAGGTAAGAGAGCAATGGCCTTACGCTTTCGATGGGGGCAACTTGCTTGCTAGAAAAGACAGGGCAATTCAATAAAGGGGGTGCCCACGTTACCCCCTGCCCTTACCTACGCGGGAGGATAGAAATGAAACCACCTACTAACAAACCTACCAAAACAATCGAGCAGGTCAAGCAGAGATTCAAACGAGCGAAACGGGAGTATAAGAAACTACAGGGCAAGCCTTTTGTCAAAAAGAATTTAACTCCTTGGAGCATAATCAGAGTACCCAAATTTTTCAATAAGCGTTTAAATGAAGCGTTGGAAGGTTTAGCCAAGCAAGAAGACCTTACTTTGTACGAATTGCGGATTTATTTAGTAATCCTGAGACAAACAGTGGGATGGGGTAAACATCACGATGTGATCTCGTATACACAATTCCAAAAGGCGTCCGGCATCGATAGACGTAACATAGGGAGAACTTTGAAAAGTCTGCAGGAAAAAAACTACATCGGAATTGACCGAATCAGCCCTATGAAAATCGTGTACAGTGTAACAAGTGTTGTCTCTCCAGACAATAGTTAGTCTAATTTGAGACAATAGCTCCGTTGTGCCTAGAGACAAACACAAGAGAGAAGAGAGACTTATTTAAAGATAAAAAAAGAGGCGTAGGATAATTAGTCAATAGATAGTAAAGCACCGCTTTTGCTAGCCTGGGAACAACCTCTATTTTTCTTAACAGTGAAAAACATGCTTTGAACCTCTGAGTATCGAGGTTTGTCTTATTGGAAAGATCGAGGGAGAAACCATCAACCACCAGGCCCTTGAAGACAATTTTCCAACAGGTAAACAATCCGGTTTGAAAGGCCAGGTTTTATCGGTCTGTTCAGAATAAGAGGGTAGAAACCAAAACAGGCTTATGAGGATCGCTCACAATCAATGAACAGGCTCAGGGGAAAGAATCAGTTGAGGGACCTAAATATGAATGATTACTGATAAGCATAGCTAAAGGAAATATTATGATCACCCAAAAAGAATATCAAGATATCCAAAAGGAAAAAGATTCATTAAAGCCTACAGGATACACCCCAGATCATCTGCAGCCACCTCATAAGAGAAAAAGGCCCCATGGTACCTTTGCAGACTTCGAGAGAGCCATGGACAGTCACATTGTAAATATCATCGGCCAGGGGAAAGAAATTCAGATAGTGGGGGAAGGATATCAGGATCGGTTTAGAGAGACCGTAAACATGAAAGAGGATAACCGGCACTGAGAAGAGATAGAAAAGGAAACCATGTGGAATCCATAAGGGAACCGGTTCAATTTGGGGCCGAGGGAAATAATAAATAAAAAGAAAAGTACCTATAAGAGATAATCAAATAGATAGTAAGAGAACGATCACCTGTCAGTACGTTAGGTGGTAGGAATGGTGGGAATGGTGGGCTTTACTCCATCACTCACGCCAGTTTAATTCAATCCAAGCCAGTCCTAGTCTGCAAGGGACCTCTGAGGCCCTCAGAATGCGCCCACAGTGGACGTTCAGGGATAAAGCAAGGGTATATATTATGCTCTGTATACAGAGCTAGGTGTATACACTCACTGTTCACGGTCTGCTGTTCACGGTCTGCGGTTAGGTGTCCCATTTTTAGAGTTTACTGTCCCATTTTTAGGTTTTTGGGACACTTGTCACGCCTGGTGTCACGCTTCAGATCATAGCGAGATTATGCCCTGAGAGACCTGCTAGAGACACAAATAGACACAAAAATAAGCACAATTTAAGGAAGGGGGAAATGAAAGCATGAACCAGCAAGGATTACAAGGGAATCAACAGAGGATTGAACATCCTATGCTACTGTCAATAAAACAGGCCTCAGAGGTATCGGGCCTTAGTGTTTGGGCTGTCAGACAACGGATATGGCGGGGACAGCTGCCCTTCGTATCCTTTGAGCGTGGGGGGAAGCAGTACGTTGATAGGAAAGACTTGCAAAAGATGATAGAGCGGCATAAGGAAACCCTTCATTAGGGGTGAATGCCATGCCCCAGGCCCCCCAGGGGGGAGCGGGATGCCGATTGCGAATTTCATAGATATATTCTCATCCCTACACGCACACAAACACACACAGCAAGGGATAGAGCGATATTAGGGGATTATTGCTAAGGAAAGGAGATGTGGTAACGAGCTGGTAACGAATTGGTAAGATTTGGTAAGGTTTTTTGTTACCAGTTGGAGAGCATAACATTAACCATTTAATAGGAGAAAGGGAACTATGTTGAGAAAAAGTATAAGAAGAATTGAGAGGGCTATAGAAACCATAGGGATAGACAGTACTGGTCGAGAACTTGCAAAGGAGGCTGGCGTCTCTTTGGCTACTGTGAGAAGGTATATTCGGGCTATGCATAACCACGATAAGCCAGTACACAACGAGACAGCGATTGAATTGGTGGTACCGTTAGGAACTTCAATCAAACTATCAATCAGGGGGGCATGATGCAGCAGGACAAGACCATAAAGAAGATTGAAAAAGCACGGAAAAAACTAGGCTCGGATGCTTCTCATAGACAGATAGCACGGGAGGCTGGCGTTAGTAGACCAGCAGTTAAGAAATACTTTGAAGAACAGGCTATGCCAGGACAACCTGGCGAAATAGAACCGGAATCCTACGAGTATCTCAAGGAACGTCTGGGCATGCCGGATTGGATGATACACCAATACTGGAAGTTACTCAAGGAAGACCCGAAGGCGGCACTAAAACTAATCCAAGGCTCGCCGGAAATCAAGAATAAGGAGAATGTCATGTCAGATGCTGTCAGAGATATGATCTTGGCAGATGCCACCATCAAATCGGGCTATTGGCAAGGTTCTGGAAATCCGCCTGAGTGGCTTAAGCCATGCCTGAAGGAACAATCTAAATATGAAGATACTAGTACCGCGTCTCATAAGTTCTGTCCGTGATTTTGGCAATTTGACGTTAAAAAATGAGGATGCCCTTAGGCAGCCTTGGCCAGAGGTTCTGTGTAGTTGATAACCGTCTC